>JAPOQB010000180.1 GCA_026710965.1 Deltaproteobacteria bacterium
CTTCCACCACTACGTGGAATACGCCCTCGACGTGCCGATGTATCTCATCTCCCGGGACGGGAACTACCTGGACATGACCGGGATTCCGTTCCGCCACTTTCTGGAGCACGGCCACCAGGGCCACTACGCCACCATGGCGGACTGGCAACTCCACCTCACCACACTGTTCCCGGAGGTGCGGCTGAAGCACTACATGGAGTTTCGCTCCGCCGACAGCCAGGCGCCGGAGCTGATGCCGGCCTTGCCCGCCCTCATCAAGGGCATCTTCTACGACGCCGACTGCCTCCAGGCCGCATGGGATCTGGTCAAGGGCTGGTCCTTTGACGAGCGGATGACCGCCTATCACGATTCTCACCAGCACGGCCCGGCCGCGCGATTTCGACGCTATTCGCTGGGCGACCTGGCAAAGGAAATGGTCGACATCGCCTGGGAAGGGCTGGCGCGCCAAAGGGGATTGAACAGGCGTGGCGAAGACGAGACGATCCATCTGAAGCCCCTGCGCGACCTGGTCCAGCAAGGGCTGTGCCCCGCCGACACCATCCTCTCCAAGTGGCGCGGCGAGTTCCGCCAGGACCTCCGGGCACTCATCGAGGACAGTTCCTACAAGCTGCCGTGAAGCGGCGGCCCGTGTCGCAACGATACGCTGGACTTTTACCCAGCTTCGCGCTAGTATCGCACCATCTTTCCGGAAAGCTCCGGAGCGGCCAGGCTGAGCCGGCCGACTCCACGCAAGGAGAAACGGGAGGACGCGCACTGCCGCTTGGATCCGGGCGAGCCGGACCGAGACGGATGAGACATTCTGACGTCTATCGTCTCCGACGGTAGCGGGATGGCCTTCCGGATCGGTCCGGGAGGCTTTTTTTGTGGGTGTCTGTTTTGTGAGCGTCCAGTTTTTGAGGAGGGTTGCCGAATGGGACGGAAAATGACGGTGCCGGAAGTCCGGGGCATGAAGGAAAAGGGCGAGAAGATCGTTTGTCTTACGGCCTATGACTATTGTCTCGCGCGCATCCTGGACGAAACCGGTATCGACCTCTTGCTGGTCGGCGACTCGCTGGGCACCGTAGTCCAGGGACACGACAACACGCTGCCGGTAACCGTCGACGATATCATCTACCACACGCGCGCGGTGGTTCGCGGGCGCAGGCGCGCCCTGGTGGTGTCGGACATGCCGTTCATGACGTTCCAGTTGGGTGTGGACGAAGCCAAGCGCAACGCCGGCAGGCTGGTCCAGGAAGGCGGCGCGGAGTCGGTCAAGCTGGAAGGAGGCGTGACCCAGGCCGCCACCATCGAGGCGCTGGTGAAGATGGGCGTGCCGGTCATGGGCCACGTGGGTCTCACCCCCCAGTCGGTGCATCAGTTCGGCGGCTACCGGATACAGGGGCGCGGCGAGGCCGACGCCCGCGCCATCCTGGACGATGCCATGGCGGTGGAGCAGGCCGGGGCCTTTGCGGTGGTGCTGGAAGGCATGCCCGTGCAACTGGCCCGGGAGATTACCCAGCGGTTGTCCATCCCGACCATCGGCATCGGCGCCGGCATGCACTGCGACGGACAGATCCTGGTGGCCCACGACATGCTCGGGCTCTTCGACGACTTTACTCCCAAGTTCGTCAAGCGCTACGCGAATCTCAAGGAAACCATCGGCGGCGCGGTCCGGAGCTACATGGAAGAGGTGCGGACGGCGGCCTTCCCGGCGGAGGAGCATACGTTCCACTGACTCTCGGCCAGGTCCAACGGGACTCGCTGCCGTGAACACCCGCTGTTCACCCTGAGCCCTTCGACAAGCTCAGGACAGGCGGAGCGCAGCGTAGCGAAGTCGAAGGGCCGATCCCCAGCCTTCCCATGGCAGCGTTACCCAACATTTCCAACATCCGGGAGATGCAGGCATGGAGCGACCATGCCCGGCGCGAAGGGAAACGCATCGTCCTGGTGCCCACCATGGGCTTTCTGCACGAGGGCCATTTGAGCCTCGTGCGCCAGGGCCGGCAGAAGGGCGACCGCCTGGTGGTCTCCATCTTCGCCAACCCCGCCCAGTTCGCTCCCACCGAGGACTTTGACAATTATCCCCGGGACCTGGAGCGGGACATCCGTTTGCTGGCGGAGGAGCGGGTGGATCTTCTCTTCAACCCCACGGCGGAGGAAATTTACCCGGCGGGGTACCAAACCTACGTGGACGTGGACCAGGTCAGCCAACCGCTGTGCGGCGCCCACCGCCCGGGGCATTTCCGCGGCGTGGCCACGGTAGTGCTGAAGCTGTTCAACATCGTGCGTCCCCACGCGGCCGTGTTCGGCCTGAAGGACTACCAGCAGCTCCAGGTGATCCGGCGAATGACCGAGGACCTGAACGTCGATGTCGAGATCGTCGCATGCCCCACCGTGCGGGAGCCAGACGGCCTGGCCATGAGCTCGCGCAACCGCTACCTGACGCCGGTGGAGCGCGACGCCGCCCTGTGTCTCCAAAGCGCCCTGGGCAAGGCGGAAGCGCTCGTCGTCGGCGGCGAGACCGCGGCTCAAAGGATCCGCGAGGCCGTCGTGGAAGAAATATCCCGGCAGCCCCTGGCCCGCCTGGAGTACGCCGACTTGCGCGACCCCAGGGAGTTGTGCCCGGTGGAAGAGGTGAAGGGACCGACCCTGCTGGCCCTCTGCGCCTGGGTCGGCAAGGCCCGTTTGATCGACAACCGGATACTGGCGGGGGAGGGGCCGTAAGCGGCCTCATCCGGTCGCGGCCGAGGAGCGGCGAATCGAAATCATCCCATGGCTTCTACCAAGGAAACGAATCAGAAAACCGTCACCGTAAACCGTCGGGCCCGTCGGGAGTACTTCATCGATGAGTCCTTCGAGGCCGGCCTGGTGCTGCTCGGCAGCGAGGTCAAGTCACTGCGGGACGGACGCGCGAATCTCGCCGACAGCTACGCCCGCGTCGACAAGGGCCAGGTGTTTCTGGTCAACTCCCACATCAGCGCTTATCCGGCGGCCAACATGTTCAATCACGAGCCCACCCGGCCGCGGAAACTGCTGCTGCACAAGCGCGAGATCTCGAGGCTCACGGGAAAAGTGAAGGAGCGCGGCTTGACCTTGATCCCATTGAAGCTATACTTTAAGGACGGACGCGCCAAGGTGGAGTTGGGTCTGGCCCGAGGCAAGAAGCTCTACGACAAGCGCGCCACGGTCAAGGAGAAGATGGTCCGGCGGGAGATGGAACGCTCCATGAAGAGCCGCAGAAGTTGACCGCCGGGAACGTCTTATTATTTGGGGGCGATATGGGTTCGACGGGGGTGGGAAGTCAAAGTGGCATGCCGGGGTCCTGCTGCCCCGTTAAAAAAGCAGGACTGCTTTAACTGCAGACAATAACGAATACGCCCTGGCTGCTTAGACAGCCAGCGTCTTGCCGGCCTTCTCCCGCGGGGTCGGACAAGGCGTCATTCAGCGGGATGGACCGATTCCCCTGCCGGAGGAGATGAGGTCGAGATCCAAACCGGCTGGCCGAGCAAGACCCTGTCGTCGGGGGCTTCCGAGGCGAGACTCAAGCGGCGACTAAGCATGTAGTCACTTCTGGCGGAAAGCCTTCGGACGGGGGTTCGATTCCCCCCGCCTCCACCA
>JAPOQB010000178.1 GCA_026710965.1 Deltaproteobacteria bacterium
ACAGGCTCCTAGTGCATATTCTGGCCGCCGTCCACCACCAGGGTCTGGCCGGTCATGAAATCGGCCAGCGGGGAGCACATGAACAGGACGCCGCCGACCAGGTCCTGGGGCACCTGGACCCGCTTGATGGCGCGCTGGCTGATATTGCTCTGGCGCATCTTGAGGATCTCCTCGGTGGGATTCACCTCGGACAGCGTCGACCCGGGGCACAGAATGTTGACCTGGATGTTGTCGTCACCGACTTCCCGCGCCAGGGTGCGGCTGAAACCCATGACGCCGGCCTTGGAAGCGACGTAGTGAATGCGTCCCGGAGGGCCTGAAAGCGCCGTGCCCGAGGCGACGTTGACGATCTTGCCGGACTTCTGCTGGCGCATCTGCGGCAGCACCGCGCGGCAGCAGAGGAACACGCCCTTCAGGTTCACGGCCATGAGCCTGTCCCACTCCTCGAGGCTGATCTCCTCGATGAGGCCGCGGCTCATGGGAATGGTGGCGAAGATCGACGCGTTGTTGATGAGCACGTCCACCCGGCCGAAGCGTTCGATGGTCTTGGCGACCATCTGCTTGGTGGACTCTTCGTCGGACACGTCGACCTGCACCGACATGGAACCGGCCTCGCTCAACTTCGCCAAGTCTCCCGCCACCTTCTCCGCCGCGTCTCCGTCGATGTCCGCTACCACCACCCGGGACCCGGACCTGGTGAAGCCCTCGCAGTAAGCCGCGCCGATACCGTGTCCTCCGCCCGTGACGATCACCACCTTGCCCTGCAACCCTTCGATCATGAGTGCTCCTCTCCAGCCTCGCCGGCTGCCCGCATGACCGCGGGTGTTCGGTACGGCCGTGAAACGATTATGGCACTGCTCTATCGGGAAACCGCGGCCACTGTCAAGCGACGCGGGGGGGCTTGAAAACCGCCCGCGCGAGGCCCGTACCGGCCCTGACCGGAGCGGATTTGTACGCACTATCAAATCGTGTTAACGCAACTCCGATGGCGCGATATCGAGTAGCGGTGGACACCGGAGGAACCTTTTCCGACTTTGTTTTCTTCAACGAGGACAGCGGCGAGATCGGCATCACCAAGGTGCCGTCGACCCCCAGGGAACCGTTCCAGGCGGTGCTCAACGGGGTCCAGGAGCTGCTCGATCAGGGAGTGCCGGCCGGGGACGTGAGCTTCTTCTCCCACGGCACCACCGTGGGTACCAACGCCCTGCTGGAGGAGAAGGGGGCGGTCACCGGCCTGCTGGTGACCGAGGGCTTCCGCGGCATCTACGAGGTCATGGAGCAGAGCCGGGGCTACGGGCCGGTGACCTACGACCTGTTCTTCGAGAAGCCCCGCCTGCTGGCCAGCCCGTACACCACCGAGGAGATCCGCGAGCGGGTAGACTTCCAGGGCCGGGCGCTGACCCCGGTGGACCTCGATCAGGCGGCGGAAGCCGTCCGCCGTCTCAAGGCCAAGGGCGTCGAATCCGTGGCCGTGTGCTTCCTGTTCTCCTTCCTCAACCTCGAGCACGAGCTGGCGGTGAAGGAAATCATGGCCGAGGAGTTCCCGGAGGCCAGCCTGTCGCTGTCGTGCGAGGTGCTGCCGCAGATCCGCGAGTTCTTTCGGATGAGCACCACCGTCATCAACGCCTACATCGCGCCGGTGATGAGCGCCTACCTGAACCGGCTGGAGGCCCGCCTGAGGGACATGGGGATCGACACGCCCCAACTCTACATCATGCAGTCCAACGGCGGCGTGTCCACGTTCAAGACCTCGGCGCGCATACCCGTGGCCACGGTGCTCTCCGGGCCCGCGGGGGGCGTCATCTCGTCCCTGGGCGTCAGCGGCAAGGTGGGCATCGACAACATCATCACCTTCGACATGGGCGGCACCAGTTGCGACGTGGCGCTGATCCACGAAGGCCGCCCGGTGGTCACCACCCAGGGCCGCATCAGCCAGCGGCCCATCAGCCTGCCGATGCTCGACATTCACACGGTGAGCGCGGGCGGCGGCACCATCGCGCGCATCGATTCGGTGGGGGCGCTCCAGGTGGGACCCGACAGCGCCGGCGCCGACCCTGGCCCCATCTGCTACGACCGGGGCGGCGAGAACGCCACCGTCACCGACGCCAACGTCATCCTCGGCGTGCTCGATCCGGACCACTTTCTCGGCGGACGGCTCACCCTCGACAAGTCCAAGGCCGAGAGCCTGGTGGAGGAGAACATCGCCAGGCCCTTGGGCCTGAGCCTCCACGAGGCCGCGGACGGCATCCTCAAGATCATCAACGTCAAGATGGAAGAGGCCATCAAGGCGGTGTCGTCCCAGCGCGGCTACGACATCCGCGAGTTCACCCTGGTGGCCTTCGGCGGCGCCGGCCCCATGCACGCCGGCCGGCTGGCGCTGGACCTGGGCATCCCGACGCTGCTGGTGCCGCTGACGCCGGGGGTCAACTCGGCCCTGGGCCTGCTGATGTCGGACGTGAAGCACGACCACATGCGCTCCAAGCTGGCGCCGATGCAGGAGCTCCAGCCTGGCGACATCAACAGCCTGTTCGATCAGCTCATGCAGCAGGCGCGGGAAGAACTGTCCGGAGAAGGCTTCTCGGACGAAGACATCGTGCTGACGCCATACCTGGACCTGCGCTACGCCGGGCAGGGCTACGAACTGACGGTGCCGTGCCC
>JAPOQB010000517.1 GCA_026710965.1 Deltaproteobacteria bacterium
ATGCGGATGTCCGACTCACCGACTTCCGCCAGACCCAACCGGTCCACGAACTCGACCACCTGCCGCAGCGTCGCCTCGACGATTCTGGCGTTGCTGCCGACGACCCCGAACCCCAGCAGCGCACGCTGCCACAGTTCCTGGTCACCGCACTCCGTTACCGAGATGTTGTACCGATTGGATACCCGGGACTGGATCTTCCGCAGGACCGACCGTTTCCCCTTGAGGGAATGGTTCTCATGCAGAATCAGCGCGAGCTTGAGAACGCCGACAATCATGCCAGTCGAGATGGCTGCAAGCCTGTGCCCTTCGACTTCTCAGCGAGATGGCGCCCTTCGACTTCGCGCCGCTTGCGCGGCGCTACGCCCAGGACGAACGGAAGGGAGCCTCATTTCCGTTCGCCCTGAGCGTAGCGTAGCGAAGTCGAAGGGCGCCATCTCGCTGCGAGGTCGAAGGGGTCGGCCTACCGGTCCGCCGAGAGCTGGTGCGCGGCCCCACCGTCCACCCGCGGGCGTCCGCGGGTGATGGGGACCTTTTCGAAGCCTTCGATGACGTCGCCCACCTTGACGTCCTGATAGCCGTCGATGGCGATGCCGCACTCATAACCGGTACCAACCTCGCGCACGTCGTCCTTGAACCGCTTCAGGCTCGCCAGCCGGCCCTCGTGCACCACCACCTGATCCCGCAGCAGGCGTACCAGGCTCGAACGCAGGATCTTGCCGTCGGTGACCGAACAGCCGGCAATGGTACCCACGCCGCGAATGTTGAAGACCTCCCGGACCTGGATACGGGCGTGGAACTCTTCGCGGAACACCGGCTCCAGGAGCCCTTCCATGGCCGACCGGATGTCGTCGATGACTTCATAGATGATGGTGTAAAGCCGCAGGTCCACGCCCTGCTGTGTCGCCAGGCTGGTGGCCTTGGGCTCCGGACGGACGTTGAAACCGATGACGATGGCGTTGGAGGCGCTGGCCAGCAGCACGTCGCTCTCCGTGATGCCCCCCACCGAGCCGTGGATGACCCTGAGCTTGACGTCGTCCGTGGACAGCCGGGTGACGGCCTCGTTGAGCGCCTCCACCGAGCCGTGGACGTCGCCCTTCACCACCACCCGCAGTTCCTTGACCTCGTTGGCCTTGATCTGGTCGTAGAACTCTTCCAGCGACACCTTGCTGGTCTTGGCCAGCTCGGCTTCCCGTTGCTCCGTCTCGCGGTATTCCGCGATCTGCCTGGCCTTGCCCTCATCGGTAAGCGCGGAGAACGCCTCGCCGGCTTGCGGTACTCCCTGGAGTCCGAGGATTTCCACCGGTATGGACGGGGTTGCCAGGTCCACCTTGCGGCCCTGATCGTCGATCATGGCCCTTACCCGGCCGTGGTGCGGCCCGGCAAAGATGGGATCCCCCACCTTCAGCGTCCCTTCCTGAACCAGCACGGTGGAGACCGGACCGCGGCCGCGCTCCAGCTTGGCCTCCACCACCGCGCCCCGGGCCAGCTTGTTGGGGTTGGCCTTGAGCTCCAGCAGGTCCGCCTGCAACAGCAGCATCTCCAGCAGGCCGGGCAATCCTTCGCGGGTCACGGCGGAAACCGGCACGAAAATCGTGTCGCCGCCCCACGCCTCGGGCACCAGGCCATGGTCGGCCAAGCCGCGCTGGACCCGTTCCGGGTCCGCGTCGGGGCGGTCGATCTTGTTCACCGCCACGATAATCGGCACTTCCGCGGCGCGGGCGTGGTCCACCGCCTCGATGGTCTGCGGCATGACGCCGTCATCCGCGGCCACCACCAGGACCACGATGTCCGTGACCTTGGCGCCCCTCGCGCGCATGGCGGTAAAGGCTTCGTGTCCAGGCGTGTCGAGGAAGGTCACGCCCCTGCCGTCCAGCCGGACGTGGTAGGCGCCGATGTGCTGGGTAATGCCGCCGGCTTCCGCGTCGGTGACGTTGGTGCTGCGGATGGCGTCGAGCAACGACGTCTTGCCATGGTCGACGTGTCCCATGATGGTGACGACCGGGGGCCTCGGCTCCAGTGCTTCCCTCGGGTCCACGACCTCGTGCTGACCCTGGAGCGCGGTCTCGACGTCGAAGGCGACATTCTCGACCTGGTAGTCGAACTCGTTCCCCACCAGGGTGGCGGTGTCGTAATCGAGCACCTGGTTGATGGTGGCCATCATGCCGAGGCCCATGAGCTTCTTGATGACCTCGCCCGCCTTGACGCCCATGGATCGGGCCATGTCGCCCACGGTGACGACCTCGGCCATGCGGACCACCCGCTTGCTGGCCTTGGGCACCGTAATCTCGGTCTTCTTCTGCTCCTTGCCGGGCAAGGCGCGCTTCTTCCTGAGCACGCGCCCTCGCGGCGAGCGAAATTCGCGTTCCTTGAGCTCGATGACTTCCTGTTTCCGGATGACCCGCTTCTTGCCCTTGCCCCCCTTGCCGGCCTTGTCCTGGGCCTCCGCCGCCGCGGGCTGCTGGGCGCCATCGCGCGCCGTCCGTTCTCCGGCGCCCCCCGGGGTGGCGGTCTTCGCGGCCGCGGTCTTTGCCGGCGCGGGCGTCGCCTTGCGGTGCAAATCGATACGGCCGAGGATTCGGGGGCCGGTGGGCCGCACCTCGCCGGGTGTCTCCTGCGCGGGAACGGCGCTGCCGTTTGCCGCGGGCGCGGCCGATTCAGCCACGGCCGGCGCCGGGGCGTCGGGAGCCGGTTCCCCGGCGGCCGGCTCTTCCGTCTGCGCCTGGATGTCGGGGGCGCTCGCGGCCTCCGGTTCGGCGGTTGCCGACGCCGTTGCTTCAACCGGCGCGGGCTCCTCGGCGGCCGTTACCGCCGGTGATTCGACCTCCTCGACCTCGACCGCCGCAGCCGCGGCCTCCTGGACCTCGGCCTCCTCGGGCGCGGCCTCCGCCGGCGCCGTTTCGGGAGGCGTGGCCTCCACCAGCGGCGTTTCGAGAGATCCGGTCTCCTGAAGCGGTGTTTCCGGAGGGGTGACGTCCGCGGGCGCGGCCCCCTGCGTCGCCTGGGCCGCAAGCTCCTCGGCCGGCGCCTCCTCCTCTTCCGGCGGCGGCTCCACCGGGTGGATGGGCTTGCGAGTGACCAACTCGACCGTGCTTCTGCGCCGCCGGATGACATTGGCGCGGACGCGGCGCTCCACCACCTTCTCGTGCGCCTGCACCTCGCCCATGTCCTCGTCTTCGGCGGTGATCATGCGATCGACCACGATCCGTTCTTCACCGACCGTGACCTTGGGCTTCTCGGTGGCGGCAATCGCCGCCTTGACGGCCTCGATCTCCGAGTCCTCGAGGGAGCTCTGAGGCTTCTTGCCACGGACCCTGATCTTTTCGAGTTGGGCAATGAGATCCTTGGGCTCGATCTCGAGCTGCTTGGCCAGTTGATGCACTCTCACTTTACTCATTTCCCACCCCATTGAGCGCGAAGCCTTCCCACCAGATCCTCTCGATCCTTGCGAGACAAATCGCGACGAAACGCCCGATACATCTTCTTGCGTTTCAGGAAAGCGCGCCAACAATCCTCGCTGAAATGCAGATAGCCTCCTCGTCCCCTGAATTCTTCCGGTTGCAGGCCGTCCTCCGTAATCGTGATCCGCCGCAGGGCGGTCTTCGCGTCACGTTGACCGCAACCCAGACAGGTCCGTACCGGTGAACGAGCGCTCATTTATCCCATGCGGCGGCCTACCCCCTACGCACCTTGTTGAGGACTCGTCTCCGCCTCATCCTCCTCCGCCGCGGCGGCCGTCGCCTCCGCGGACTCGCCTGCCGTCTGCACCGCTTCGCCCGCGGCTTCCGGTCCTGCTTCCTCCCCCGCCTGTTCGGCTTCCTCCCCCGCCCGCTCGGCCTCCTCCGCTTCCCGTTCCGCCCGCTCGCGGGCTTCCTCCACGTGCTTCGTGCTCGCATCCAGGATGACCACGGCCTTCTCGAGGTCGATGCCCGTGATCTCGTTGATGGTTGCCGGCTCGGCCTCGGCCAGGTCTTCGGCCGACTTGTAACCCGACTGGAAGAGCAGTTCCGCCATCACCTCGCTCACGCCGGGCACGGCGGACAGCGACTGCCTCGCCTGCCGGCTCTCCTCATACGCCTCGGACTCGCTACGGGCGTCGATGCCCCAGCCGGTGAGGCGGGAGGCCAGTCGAACATTCTGACCCTTGCGTCCGATGGCCAGCGAGAGCTGCTCATCGGGGACGATCACTTCCATGCTGTGAGCGTCCTCGTCCAGCAGGATCTTGGTGACCTTGGCGGGGGCCAGCGCGCGGCAGACATATTCGGCCTGCTCCGAAATCCAGTGGACAATGTCGATCTTCTCTCCCCGCAACTCCTGCACCACCGACTGCACCCGGGTCCCCTTCATGCCCACGCAGGCGCCCACGGGGTCCACGTCGG
>JAPOQB010000263.1 GCA_026710965.1 Deltaproteobacteria bacterium
CAGGCGCTCGGCCGTGCCGAAACGCGCCGCGATGGCCGCCACGGAGATGCCGGACTCGGCCAGCTTCGTGAATGCGATCACCTGGTCGGCCGGATGCATGGCGACGCGGACCACGTTCTCGGCAAGGGACACCTCGGCGGGTGTTGCATTGCCGTCGATGACCAGGCAGGGCACGGGGTGGGCGGCATCGAGAACGCGGTCCGAGGCGAGCCCCTTCAGTGCGGCAAGGCGCCGGCCGCCCGCGACCACGGCGTAGCCGCGTCCCGGGCCTTCGCTCCGGACGACGAGGTTCTCGAGAAGCCCGTGGTTCGCGATGGATGCCTTCAACTCCGCATCGGCAGTCGCATCGGACGGCGTCCTGCGAACGTTCTCCGGCGCTACGGACAGCCGGTCGAGCGGGATCGTGCGGATCGCCGGCTCGTGGATGGGAGCGGTTTGATTCATGTTGTGCCTCCTCCATGTGTAGGGGTTCGTGGGTGCGGGCGTAGGCGGTCTATCGCCCGGCGCGACCTTCGTTGCGGAGCCGCTTGGACAGGCCGGGAGTTCCGGCGGCGGAATCGACCGGAATGCCGGTAAGAGCCGGAAGCGGAATGCCAGACGGCGACAGCGTGTGGCCGATTCGCTTCTCCAGCCGTGAGTAAGCCTTGTACAGCAACGGCCGGAGTTCCGCGGCGCGACGCATGTCGGATCTGGACGAGAACAGGCAGAAACTGCAGGAACACCTCGACATCCCCTCTGCATAGACCCAATGGGGAGACTGGCCCTCTTCGCGGATGATACGGAACACGTCCTGGGCGGTGAGGTCGAAGATCGGCAGCCAGTCAAACCATTCCCGCCCCGCGCGGGAGTTTCGGTCGCTGCGTTTCCAGGGAATGCGCCTGGCGCGGTCGGCGCTCTCGTCCCGGCGCAGTCCCATGGCGCTGACCAGGCGGCCCTCAAAGCGGGGGTGGGCCTTCAGGTAGCGGCGCAGTTCGCGTTCGATAGGCGAACGTTTCAGGCTTGCGGTACACCACCGAACTTTCGGCGCGGGGAACATGCCCCTTTCCTCGACATGTTCGAGAAGCGACTTCCCCGACGTCACGTGCGCGAAGATCAGCGGAACGCCCGCCGGAAGGGTGTTCTCGATGTGCTCGACCGTGCCCGGCCACTCGACCTCTCCGAGCGGCGCGTGGACCACCACCAGTTGGTCGCGGGGGACGATCCGGGCGAGCAGGATGGTCATGCATTGGCTGTCCTTGCCGCCGGACACACTGACCGCGACGAGGGCGCCGCGGCGGATCATGTCTCGGCATTCGGGCGGGAAGTGAAGGTCGGCGGAGGGTCGGCGACGGCGTGGAAGGCACCCGTTCATGCCTCTCTCCCGTCGTGGTCGGTCAGCGTCATTGCCCCGGTCGGGCAGACAAAGAGCGGGCTGAGGAGATATTCCGGTTCGCCTCCCTCTTCAGCGGCGGGACCGGCGTTGACGGCGGCGATGGCCGCGGTCGGTTCGCCGTCGACGAAGCAACTGACGAGGCAGAAGTTGTGGAACCGGCCGCTGGTCAGGGCCGCGAACGCGCGGCGGTGATCTTCGGTGATA
>JAPOQB010000853.1 GCA_026710965.1 Deltaproteobacteria bacterium
ACGGCGTCGGGCTTTCGTACTTCGTCAAGAACACCGGCGGGCTGGAGCCCTACGAGGGCGCCCGCATGGTGGTGGGCGAAGGCGGCGGCGTCAGCGTGTACCTGAGCATCGCCCAGCTCGGCCAGGGCCACGAGACCGCCATGGCCCAGATCTGCGCCGACGCCTTGTGCGTGCCCATGGACGCCATATCCGTGTTCCACGGCAACACCGACCTCTCGCCCTTCGGCTGGGGCACCTTCGCCAGCCGCGGCACGGTCATGGCCGGCAACGCCGTGCACCTCACCGCGCTGCAACTCAAGGACAAGATCCTGGAGGCCGCGGCCCGGCACCTGGACGTGGACGCCGCCACCCTGTCGCTGGAGGACGGCAACATCGTCCAGACCGGCACCGAGGCGCCGGCGCTGCCGCTGGGCGAGCTGGTGGCGCACATGCGGGAGTCCATCACCCCCGAGCAGGGCGTCCCCGAGCTGGAAACCACCGCCTACTACAACTCCAACAACATCACCCACACCTACGGCGTGCACCTGGCCCACGTGGCCGTGGACCCCGAGACCGGCATGCTGGAGGTGCTCAAGTACCTGGTGGTGGAAGACGTGGGCCGCGTGGTGAACCCGCTCATGGTGCACGGCCAGACCGTGGGCGCCGCGGTGCAGGGCATCGGCGGCGTGGTGCTGGAAGAGCTCGTGTACGGCGAGGGCGGCCAGCTCCTCACCACCACGTTCCTGGACTACTTGCTGCCCACCAGCACCGACGTCCCCCCCATCGACGACCTGGTGCTGGAAGAGGCGCCGTCGCCCTACAACCCGCTCGGCGTCAAGGGCGCCGGCGAAGGCGGCATCGTCGGCACCGCCGGCGCCCTGGGCAACGCCGTCAGCAATGCCCTCGGCATCGAGGTCAAGGACCTCCCCCTCAGCCCCGACCGCATCCGCGCCTGGCTCCGGGCACGCGAAGACAGCTAGTCAACGCCGCATCCAACAGGTTGTTGAAAAACGCCGTGTGGCACCCTTCGACTTCGCTTCGCGAAGCCTGTCCTGAGCTTGTCGAAGGGCTCAGGGCGAACGTTTACGTCAGATTCCGTTCGCCCTGAGCGTAGCGAAGTCGAAGGGCGCCGACCCATATCGCAGGGAGTTTTCGACAACCTGCTAGAGAAACGCGTCCATGCCTGTCAAGCGAGATCTTGACACCTAGCCACGGCAACAACATAGTAAGGGCAGATCGGAGCGGTCATGCGGATGCCACGTGAGAAATTCTCCAGTCAGGCGCCTCCGGAGCTATTGGCGACGATGCGTGAGATCGCGCAGCAGGAAGGGCGCCACTTTCAAGCAGTTCTGGAAGATGCGTTGCGGGAGTACATCGAAAACCGCTCTCGAGAGAAGCCTCGCGCCGCGGTCATGGCCCATTTCCAGGCCAGCGTCGAGCGCAACCGTCGCCTGGGCGAGCTACTGGCCAAATGACGCATGACTTCCCCACCATCCAGGAAGTCATGGCCATGCACGGAGCCCTGATCGCCGCTTTCGGCGGGACCACGGGGATACGCGATGAGGGCGCCCTGGCGGCCGCGCTCATGCGGCCCCAGCTAGGGTACTATGACAGCCTCACCGAGGAAGCGGCCGCGCTCATGGAGAGTCTGGCCAACAACCACCCCTTCGTGGACGGCAACAAGCGGGTGGCCTTCTTCGTCACCGACACCTTCCTGCGTATGAACGGTCAATTGATCGACTGCGACGACGAGGAAGCGTACGCCTTCTTCATGCAGCTCTTCGAAACCGGCTCCTTCCGGTTCACCCAATTGCACGCGTGGCTTGAGACGAAGGTCCGGGCCCTCACTCCTGGTTCCTGAGCGCCCGCCACACCCGTTCCGGGGTCAGCGGCAGGTCCCGGATACGCACGCCGGTGGCCCGGGCCAGGGCGCTAACCACCGAGGGGGCCACGGAGAAGATGCCGCCCTCGCCCATGCCGCGGCTGCCGTAGGGGCCGATGCCGTCGCGGTTTTCCACCAGGAACGTGTGGAACTCCCCCGGCAGGTCCTCGAACTTGGGCACCCGGTAGTCGACGAGGTTGGGATTCAGCAACTGGTGGTCATCATGGATCATCTGCTCCATGAAGGTGTGGCCGATGCCCATCATGGCCGCGCCCTCTTCCTGCCCGATGCAGTGTTGCGGATGGATGGCCTTGCCGACGTCGGCCACGGAGACGTAGCTCACCAGTTTCGCCGCGCCCGTATCGCGGTCGATGTCGAGCTCGGCGACTCCCATGCCCACTTCCCAGAGCACGGGCGTCTTCCAGCGGACCATCTCCGGGCCCATGGTGCCGCGCCCCACGATCTCCCCGGCGACGACGCCGAAGCGGCACGCCAGGGCGTCGGTAAACGACATCGCCTGCTCACCGGTCACGAGCCGGCCCTCGGACACCGTCACCTTTCCCGGCGTGACCCCGAACGCCTTGGCCGCGATGGCGCGCAACTGCCGCTTGAGATCCCGGGACGCGGCCTGCACCGCCCGGCCCATGACCGTGGTGGAGCGGCTGGCCCCGGTGGAGTGGTCATAGGGCGTCACGGTGGTGTCCACCGGCACGACCCGGACACGATCGCGCGGCAACGTCATTTCCTCGGCGACGATCTGTGTGAACGTCGTCTTGACCCCTTGCCCCATCTCGGTGCTGCCGGCCAGTATAGATACATGCCCGTCGGGCCCCAGGCGCACCAGCGCCACGGACACCGGCAACACGCCGCCGGCGTTGGTGGAGCCGCAGGCCATCCCCAGCGGCGCCTTCCGGACACCGGCGCGCCGCCGCCAGCGGGATGCCGAGACCAAACGCCGCAGGCTCGAACGGAGATTCACGTCCACCGGCCGCAGCTTGGGCTGGAGTATCTCACCCCGCTTGAGCAGGTTCCGGTCGCGCAACGCCACCGGGTCCATTTCCAGGTCGGCGGCGATCTCGTCCATCTGCGACTCGCAGGCGAAGATGGTCTGAGGGGCGGCGACGGAACGGAACGAGCCCGCCGAGCCGGCATTGGTGTGGACGGAGTAGACGTCGCTCCGGAGATGCGGGATGCGGTAGGGTCCCAGCACCCGGGTGGCGGCGAGCTGGGCCACCATCCGGGTGTTCTCGGTGAACGCGCCGGTGTCGAGATGGATCTCGGCCTGCCGCGCCACCAGGGTGCCGTCGTTCATCACCCCGGTCTTGAGGTCGACGGTGGCGCCGTGCCGCCGCACCGTGACCATGGCCTCGGGGACCGACAGGCAGAGCCGCACGGGACGGCCCGCCTTGCGCGACAGCAGCACCACCAGGGGCTCGAACTTGCTGTAGGACTTGCCGCCGAAGCCGCCGCCCAGAAAGGAGACCCGCAACCGCACCTGGGAGCGGGTGACGCCGAAGATGCGCGCGATATCGCCCTGCACCAGAAACGGGTGCTGCGCCGACGACCACAGGTCGATACCGTCGGCGCCGTACCGGGCCACCGCGCCGTGGGGCTCCATGCTGTAGTGATAGACCATGGGGAACGTGTAGCGGCCCTCGAAGACACGGTCCGAAGCGGCAAAACCC
Source organism: Deltaproteobacteria bacterium (assembly GCA_026710965.1). Taxonomy (GTDB): domain Bacteria; phylum Desulfobacterota; class Binatia; order UBA9968; family JAJDTQ01; genus JAJDTQ01. The sequence continues at coordinate 3,547 of JAPOQB010000853.1, forward strand.
TGGTCCACGTCCCCTTGCTCCACCCGCTCGTGGGCGCACACGTTGCCGGGAGCATCCTCGTGGATCATGGGCGCACCCGGAGCCAGGGCCGCGTCCATGCCCAGGGCCGACGGCAACTCCTCGTAGTCCACGTCGATAAGGGCGAGGGCCGCCTCCGCCGTGTGCTCGTCCTCCGCGGCTACGGCCGCCACCGGCTCGCCCACGTAGCGCACCTTGTCCATGGCCACCACCGGCCGGCCGTTGTAGAACGGGTCGATACCCGACAAGTCCTTCGCCGTGACCACCGCGCGCACGCCCCGGAGCGCGTCCGCCCTCGACGTATCGATGGCGCGGATGCGCGCGTGCGGCAACGGGCTCCGCAGGATCCGGCCTTCGAGCATCCCGGGGAGCACGATGTCGCCGGTATACTTGGCCCGCCCCGTCACCTTGTCGACGCCGTCCACCCGGGGAACGTCCCGGCCCACGTGCTGGAAACTGGATTGCCGCATGGTGCTCCTGATTTCTCCGCTCGGCAGGACTCGTGCCGCGTTCTCCCAGCGGTCCGGACCAGATTTCCGCTCAAGGAACGAGTCGCGCCCGTTGAACGTATATCCGGCACGGGTTCGGCGCAACGATCTCCCGGTGTGCTGTCAGGTCAATTTACATGACAGGATGCGCAGGATTCTTGCGTCGTCGGCAAGGCACGATGACGTGTAGGGGCGACCGGCGGTCGCCCTCCGCCTTGCCTTGAAGAACCGGCGCATGGTTTAGTTCCGGTTACGATCATGGCTTCCCCGACCCCCATCCGGCTCATCCAGTTTCGCGCCGCCTACAATCTGCCCGTCCATGCGGCGGTGGAGAACGGCATCTTTGCCGGCGGCGGGCTCGCGGTGGAGATCGAGTACACGCCGGGCTCGGCCTATCTCGTGGAGGCGGTGCGTACCGGGCGCTGCACCATCGGCCACGCGGCCGCGGACGACGTGGTCGCGGACGTGGAGAATCAGCCCGGCTCGGACCTGTTCGCGTTCATGGGGCTCCACAGCGGGTTGCTGAGCCTCGTCGGCGCGCCCGGGTGTCCGACGATGGAGTCGTTGCGGGGCAAGCCGCTGGCGGTGGACGCCCGGGACAGCGGCTTCGTCTTCATCCTGGAGAAGGCCTTGCGCGACCGCGACTTCGGCCCGGACGAATACGAGCTCGTGGAGGTGGGCGGTTGGGAGAGCCGCTACCAGACCCTGATCGAAGGGCGGCTGTTTGCCACGCTGCTCACGCCGCCGTTCGTAGGAGCCGCCCTGGAGCGGGGTTGCCACGTCATCGCCCGGGGCGAGGAGATGATTTCCGTGTACCAGGCGACGGTTGGCCTGGCCAAGCGCTCCTGGGCGGAGGGGAACCGGACGCAACTAGTAAACTATATCCGCTGCTACGTGGACGCCACCGAGTGGTGCTTCGCCCCGGAGAACCGGCGGCACTGCCTCGACCTCCTGGCCCGGCACAACGATCTCACCGGCGCCTCGGCCGAGGAGACCCTGGACTCTTTGCTGGACCCGAAGCACGGCCTCTACCCCAGGGCCGAGTTGAACATCCCCGGTATCGCCGCCGCCCTCGACCTCAGAGCCGGCATGGGCTTCATCGCCTCTCCCCCGCCTCCGCCCGAGAAATATATCGACGTTTCCTACTACCAAACCCCTGTCCGGTGGCCGGAGGAGTTCAACGATCCCGCGTTCAGTCGGCGCGTACTCGGGCTTGACGACGACTAAACGGTCATCCTTGTGCATTCTCCCTGGCACGTCTTGTCTCTACGACCTCATGGAGGCGTTGCGCCCCTCGACTTCGCTTCGCGGAACCCGTCCTGAGCTTGTCGAAGGGCTCAGGGCGAGCGTTTGAGTCAAGGAATTCTGATGAAGATTCCGTTCGCCCTGAGCGTAGCGAAGCGAAGTCGAAGGGCGCCGACCCATGTCGTAGGGAGTTTCTCAACAACCTGCCAGGCCCCCCGAAGGCTACGAAAACAAGGACAACTGCTCCGGAACGTTTGATCGCAACACCGGCACTCGCTCCGGCAGCTCGGCGATCCGTGACTCCAGCCAGCGGATATAGGTGCGGTGGGATGGGCGCTGGCGGATGGCCTCCACGCACAGGGAGCGCACGCGACCGGCGTAGTGGCGCCAGTTCTCGCGCACGGCGCGGGGCATGCGCAGGTAGGTGGGGGCGTCGTCGCAGAAGAGCTCGCTGCGGGCGAGGGTCCAGATGTCGCACTGGGTCTCGCCGCCGGGTAGCGGCTCCCACACGGGAGTTCCGTCCGGTGGCGGCAGCTTGGTCAGCCCCTGCAGCAGATGGGTCAGCTCATGGCCGATGGTGTTGTAGGTCAGGCCCCGGACCCGGAGGCGGATGTACAGCGGCAGCCGGAGCCGCGTGGGAATGAACGCGACTCCGAGCTTGGTCTTGGTGTGGCCCACCCGGACTTCCAGGTTCCGCAGTTCCGGGAACCGGCTCAGCGACTGCCTGATCATCCGCACGGCGCGCTGCGTGAGGCGCTTCTCCATCTGGGGCGTGAACGACACGGTCACGCCCATCCCGGGTGATAGCAAGATCATGGACAACAGCTCGGACAGACTCTAAACTCTAACGCAGTGATCGATCGATTTCACCCTCTGGTACGAGAGTGGTTCCGGGAACGCTTCCGCGAGCCGACGCCGCCGCAGGCGGCGGGCTGGAAGGAGATCGCCCGGGGCCGGGACACGCTCATCGCCGCCCCCACCGGCTCCGGCAAGACCCTGGCGGCGTTTCTCTGGTCCATCAACCAGCTCATCGCGCCGGCGGAAACGGCCCAGGAGCACACCCAGGTGGTGTACGTCTCGCCGCTGAAGGCCCTGGGCAACGACATCCAGAAGAACCTGCAGGAGCCCCTGGCCGAGATCACCCGGGCCGGCCGGCGCCAGGGACTGCCGTTGCAGGACATTCGCGCGGCCGTGCGCTCGGGCGACACCCCGGCCAGCGAGCGGCAGCGGATGATTTCCCATCCGCCGCAGATCCTCATCACCACGCCGGAATCGCTCTATATCCTGCTCACGGCCGAGCGCAGCCGGCAGATGCTGAAACGGGCGCACACGGTCATCGTGGACGAGATCCACGCGGTGGCCGGAGACAAGCGAGGCGCCCACCTGGCGCTTTCCCTCGAACGCCTGGACGCCCTGGCCGGCATGCCGCTGCAGCGCATCGGTCTGAGCGCCACCCAGAAGCCCATGGAGGACATCGCCCGCCTGCTGGTGGGGGCGCGCAGGCTGCGTCGCGACGGTACGCCGAAATGCGCCATCGTCGACGTCGGTCACAAGCGGGAGCTGGACCTGTCCATCGAGGTGCCGGACCAGGAGCTGGGGCCCATTACCTCCCATGCGCTGTGGGCCGAGGTCTACGACCGCATCGTCGGGCAGATCCAGAGCCACCGCACCACCCTGGTGTTCGTCCACACCCGCCGGCTGGTGGAACGGGTGGCGCACCAGCTCACCGACCGGCTGGGCGAGGGCAAGGTGCTGGCCCATCACGGCAGCCTGTCGCGCAAGACCCGGCTGGAAGCCGAGCAGAAGCTCAAGGCCGCCGAGGTGCCGGTGGTGGTGGCCACCGCCTCGCTGGAGCTGGGCATCGACATCGGCCACGTGGAGCTGGTCTGCCACATCGGCGCGCCGCGCTCCATCGCCACCCTGCTGCAGCGCGTGGGGCGTTCGGGGCACTGGTTGGGGGCGGTCCCCAAGGGCATCCTGTATCCCCTGACCCGCGACGATCTGCTCCAGTCCGCCGCCGCGGTCTACGCCGTGCGCCGGGGCGAACTGGACCGTATCGGGCTGGTGCGGCAACCGTTGGACGTGCTCGCCCAGCAGATGGTGGCCACGGTCGCCAGCATGACGCCGGCCCCCAAGCCCGGCGAGACCCTGCCGCTCTTGCCCGAGTCGAAGCCGCCGCCTGGCATCGCCGAGCAGGACCTATGGGAGCTGGTGCGGGGAGCGTATCCCTTCCGGGCCCTCTCCCCCGGCGACTTCGAGAAGGTCCTGCACATGCTGTGCGAAGGCGTGGCCCCGGCCCGGGGCCGGCGCGGCGCCCACCTCCACCGGGACCGGGTGAACGGGATGCTGCGCGCGCGCCGCGGCGCCCGTCTCGTCTCCATCACCAACGGCGGCGCCATCCCCGACACGGCCGACTATGACGTGGTCGAGTCGCCCACGGAGACCTTCGTGGGCAAGGTCAACGAGGACTTCGCCATCGAAAGCCTGGCGGGCGACATCTTCCTGCTGGGAAATACCTCGTGGCGTATCCAGCGCGTGGCCTCCGGCAAGGTGTGGGTCGAGGACGCGCACGGAGCCCCGCCTACCATACCCTTCTGGCTGGGCGAGTCCCCGGGACGTACGCTGGAGCTGTCGCGCGCGGTGTCCGACGTGAGAGAGAACGTGGCGCGCCGCGCGGTGGAGGGGGACGCGCCTGACGGGTGGCTCGAACGCGAGGCCGGGGTGGGACCGGCCGGCGCCGAGCAGATCGTCGCCTACGTGAACGAAACCCTGGCCGTGCTCGGCTGCGTGCCCACCGTGGACCGCATCGTCGCCGAGCGGTTCTTCGACGAGTCCGGCGGCATGCAGCTCGTGCTGCACACGCCCTTCGGGGGGCGCATCAACCGGGCCTGGGGACTGGCCCTGCGCAAGCGGTTCTGCGTCAACTTCGATTTCGAGCTCCAGGCCGCGGCCACCGACGACGGCATCGTGATCTCGCTCACCGACCGCCACTCCTTCCCCCTGGACACGGTGTTCTCCTACCTCCACCCGGCGACGGTGGAACAGGACCTGACCCAGGCATCCCTGGCGGCGCCCATGTTCACCAACCGCTGGCGCTGGAACGCGGCCCGGGCGCTGGCGGTGGAACGATTCAGCCGGGGCAAGAAGGTGCCCATGCAGATCCAGCGCATGCGCGCGGAGGACCTGTTGGGCGCGGTCTTCCCGGACCAGGTGATGTGCCAGGACAACCGCGCCGGGCCCGTGAACCTGCCGGACCATCCGCTGACCCGCGAAACCATGGACAACTGCCTGCGGGAGGCCATGGACGTGGACGGCTTCAAGGCGACGCTGGCGCGGCTCGGGCAGGGGGAGATCGCCACCGTGGCGGTGGAGACCCCGGCGCCCTCGCCCATGGCCCACGAGATCCTCAACGCCAATCCCTACGCGTTCCTCGACGACGCCCCGCTGGAGGAAAGGCGCGCCCGGGCGGTGGCGCTGCGGCGCACGGACCCGGACCTGGCCCAGGGCATCGGCGCCCTGAGCCCGGAAGCCCTGGCCGAGGTCCAGAGACAGGCGTGGCCGGATATCCGCGACGCGGACGAGCTTCATGACCTGTTGCTCACGGTCATCCTGCTTCCGGTGCGGGAGGCCGCGCCGTGGCAGCGGTACGCGGAAGAACTCATGGCGGCGCGGCGGGCCACCGCCACGGAGCCCGGGAACGGAAAGGGCGGCCCGTTTTACGTGGCCGCGGAGCGCCTGGCGGAGGCCCGGGCGGTGTTGGGAGACTTTCGCATGGCCCCGGCCGTGGCCGACCCGGGCACGGCAAGTGGCACAGCGGCTCCGGACACGGTGGTTGGACGGGACACGGAGGATGCCACGGCCAGTGTTGCCGGCGACGACCCCCTGCGGCGCGTCGTGCAGGGGTGGATGGAGATTAGCGGCCCGGTCACGGCCGAGGGGCTGGCTGCCCGGACTGGCCTTCCCGTCGAGTCGGTGGCGCGCGCCCTCACGGCCCTGGAAGTCTCCGGGGTGGTGCTGCAAGGGCGCTTCTCCCCCGGCACCGCACCCGACACGCCCGTGGAATGGTGCGAGCGCCGGCTGCTGTCCCGCATCCACCGTCTCACCCTGGGCCGGCTGCGGCGCGAGATCCACCCGGTGTCGGCCACCGACTTCATCCGCTTCCTGCTGCGCTGGCAACACGTTCAGCCGGGCTCGCAACTCCACGGCCGCGATGGCATCCACCAGGTCATCCGTCAGCTTCAGGGCATGGAGTTGCCGGCCCCGGCCTGGGAGCAGCACGTCCTGACCGCGCGGATGGCGGACTATGACCCCGCCGAGTTGGAGCACCTTTGTCTTGCCGGAGTCGTCACCTGGGGACGGTTGCGGCGCGATACCGGCTCGCCGGACGATGATCCGGACGCAGCCAGGCTGTGGGACGCGGCGCCCCTGGCCCTCCGGCCCCCGAACGGGAAGACCCGCAGGACCACACCCACGCGGTCCGCGCCGCTGGCCTTCGTGATCCGGGAAGACCTGCCGCACTTCCTCGATCCGGAAGCGCTGGACTGGCGCGGGCTCCAGGGCTTGTCCGCCGCCGCCCGGGACGTCGCCGCTTACCTGGAAACCCACGGCGCATCCTTCCTCGCGGACATCGCCAAGGGAACCGAGCATCTCACGGTGCGCACCGAGCGCGCGTTGTGGGAGCTGGTCACCCGCGGGCAGGTGACGGGAGACGGCATCGCGGGACTGCGCATGCTGCTCACCCCGGAGCTCAAGAGAAAAGACTCCAGGCGCGGCGGGCGGAAAGGCGCGGCGGGACGGGCCATGCCCGTGGGACGCTGGTCGCTGTGGCGAAACGAAGACCCCGGCGCCGCCGACGCGGCGACAGAGACCCTGGCGCGCCAGCTCCTGCAACGCTACGGCGTGGTCTTCCGGGAACTGCTGGCCCGGGAGACCCGTTGTCCGCCCTGGCGCCTGCTGCTCCAGGCCTACCGCCGCATGGAGGCCCGCGGCGAGATTCGCGGCGGCCGTTTCGTGGGCGGCTTCGTGGGCGAACAGTACGCCCTGCCCGACGCCGTGGAGTCCATGCGCAACGTGCGGCGACTCGCCCCCGACACCGAACCGGTCATGGTGTCCTGCACCGACCCCCTGAATCTCGTCGGCATCCTCACCCCCGGCCCCCGTGTCCCCGTGCAGTCGCGTCAGTTCATCGCCTACCTCAACGGCGCCCCCACCGAGATCGGCCCCCTGGGCAACGTGCTGAGCCGGGTGCAGCCGGTCACGATATCAGGGTCGGAGTGATGCCTCCGTGAACAGGAGGATGCCCATACCGTCCCGTCTGAATGGCGCGATTCGACCCCTCGGTGCATCTTGAAAATGAGGCTTGAAGCCTACATGCTGGTATCAATGGATACAGCGCTACATGTCGACGAGCGGCTGGGCGACCGCTTGACCGGTGACGAACTCGCCACTGCCATGACCATGGCGAAGAAGTACGTCTGGTGGCAACCGCCGGAGCGCACCCTGGAAGATCGGCGACTCTTTCTGGCGCAGATGATGACCCTCGGAACCGCTGACGACGTCCGCTGGTTGCTCTCGGGGGTTTCGGGCTCCGAACTGCGCCGTGTGCTGCTTGACCCGCCGATAGGCATCTTCAACCGACGTTCCTGGAACTTCTGGCACCT
>JAPOQB010000182.1 GCA_026710965.1 Deltaproteobacteria bacterium
CCGCTGATCAACAACGGCGACTTCGCGCTGGGCTTTCTGGATGCCCGGGGGCGGATGCTGGAGCAGGACGAGCACCTGCCGTTGATGGCCTTCTCCCTCTACCCGGGCTGCGGCTACCTGATGGACTTCTTCGAGGGCGACATCCACGAAGGCGACGTCTTCATCCACAACGACGTCTGGTGCGCCAACCTGCAGCACGCGGACGTGGGGTTCTACAAGCCCGTCTTCGCGGGCGGCGAGTTGGTGGCGTGGACCGCGTGCCGGGGGCATTGGGCGGACATCGGCGGCGCGGTCAAGGGCACCTGCAATCCCGAGGCGGTGGAGGTCCACCAGGAGGCCCTGCGCATCCCGCCGGTGAAGCTGTGGGAGCGGGGGCGGCTCAGGCGCGACGTGTGGGAGCTGATCTTCGCCAACGTCCGGTTGCGGGACATCGTCGAGGCCGACGCCCAGGCGCAGTTGGGAAGCTGCGCGGTAGGGGAACGGCGCCTGCTCCGGTTGCTGGAGGCGGAGGGAGTCGAGGGCTTTCAGGCCAACGTCGAGCGCCTGTACGATATGACCGAACGGCGCGTGGGGGCCGAGATCGCGTCCCTTCCCGACGGCGAATATTTCGGCGAGAGCACCATCCATCAGGACGAGCCGGGCAACCCCTCGGCCTCGCGGATCGCCGTGAAGGTCGTGATCCAAGGCGACCGCATCGCTTTCGACTACTCGGGCACGGACCCGCAGACCCCGACCTTCACCAACGCTTCCCAGACCTCCACCACCGCGGCGACCCTGACGACGCTGCTCTACCTGCTGAGCCCCGAGGTGCTCCACAACCACGGGCTGGTGCGCGCCGTGGACATCCACGCGCCCGAGGGATCGATCCTGAACGCGCAGTATCCGGCGGCCACGTTCATGGGCAACAAGCTCTGCCAGCACACCGGCGAGGCCATCATGCTGGCGTTGCGCGAAGCGCTTCCCGAGCGGGTCACCGCCCCTTGGGGGCGACGCCTCTCGTACCGCATGACCGGCAAGGACCCGCGCAACGGGCGCGGCTTCCACGACATCTTCTTCCTGACCTACGAGGGCGGCGGCGCCACCCACGGGGTCGATGGTTACAACCAGCCCGGGCTCATGGGCGGCGGCAACGTGCTGGCGCAAGACTACGAGACCTTCGAGGTGCAGAATCCGGTGCACCTCATCGAGCACGAATACGTGACCGACTCGGCCGGCCCGGGCCGGTGGCGCGGCGGCCTCGGGACCCGCACCCGGGTGCGCTACTACGGCGAGGAGACCGGCGGCTCCACCCACGGCGACGGCACCATGGAACCGTCGTCCGGGGTCCTGGGGGGCGGCCCCGGCACGCTCAATCGGGTCGAGTTCCTGTTTCCCGGAGGCGAGCGCCGGAACGCTCATGCGATGGAGATCATCCCCGACATCCCGCCGGGCACGGTCTCGGTTCACGACGGCGGGGGAGGCGGCGGCTACGGACCGCCGGAGGAACGAGACCTCCAACGGGTGGACGAGGACCTGCGCAACGGATTCATCTCCGCGAAGGCCGCGGTCGAGGTCTACGGCGCGGTGCTGACGCCGGACGGGACCGGGGTGGATTTCGCGGCTTCGCGGGAACGGCGGAAGCAAGCGGCCGGAAGCCTGTCCGGGTAGGGGCGACCGGTTGAGTTCCTGGCGCCCTTCGACTTCGCTACGCTACGCTCAGGGCGAACGGTTGAGTTAAGGGAATTCTGACCAGACCCCGTTCGCCCTGAGCGTAGCGTAGCGTAGTCGAAGGGCGCCGACGCACCGCAGGCCCCTACTCGCCGGTCTTGGTGAACGAGCCCATCCCGGGCCGGTATTCCTTGGCGAGAAACTTCTCGATGCCCTCGCCGCCGCGGCCGGTCTGCTGGTGCCGCCAGCGGAGCTCGTTGCTCTTGCTCATGAGGAACCAGTAG
>JAPOQB010000171.1 GCA_026710965.1 Deltaproteobacteria bacterium
ACCATCAAGCTGGCCATCGTGGCGCGCCAGGACGAGATCGAGATCATGCAACTCGCGGGGGCGGCGGATGGCCTGATCAAGGCCCCTTTCGTCATCGAGGGGATGATTCAGGGTGTGGTCGGGGCCGCGCTTGCCCTGGGGGTGCTTCAGGCCTCGTTCGCGCTCCTGACCGCGGAGTTGCTGGCCCCGTTCGGCGCGCTGCTGGCCGGGGAACAGCTCGCCTTTCTGGGCCTCCCGCAGTGCTTCTTCCTGGTGTTGATGGGATGGCTGTTGGGCACCGCCGGCAGCTTGCTGTCGGTGAAGAGATTCCTGGAGTGACGCCCGGTCCGGAGGTTGAGGGTGCGAAATCCGCAAGATGAGACGTCATGAACGGCTTGCGAGTCACTATTGGCGTCCTGGCCGCCATCGGCCTTTGCCTCCCTCTTCATGCGTTGCGGCCGGCCGCGGCGGAGGAGGCCGACGAGATTGCCGATCTCAAGCAACGCATCCGGCAGGAGAGGGCGGCTCTCGACCGGGTCCGGCGTGGAGAGTCGTCGGTGCTGGAGGTGCTGGAGGAGATCGAAACGACTCTCCAGCGCAAGAGAAGGCGGCTGGAGACCTTGAACTCCCGGTTACGGCAACGCGAACGCGACGTGGACAAGGCGGAGCTGGCGGCCGACAAGGCCGCCAGCGTTTTCGAAGAGAGCCGGAACGCCCTGGCGGGCCGGGTCCGCGCCCTCTACAAGTGGGAGCGGGCGGGAACTCCGTTCGTGCTGCTCAACGGTGAGTTCTCGGTGCTTGAGTTGATGCGGCGCAAACGGCAACTGGAGACGGTGCTGGCCGGCGACCGTGCGCTCATCCGCACACTCTCGCGAAACGTCCGCCGGAGCCGGAGCCTTCGGACGGCCGTGGAAGCCCGGCGGCGCGAGCTGTCGGAGGAGCGTGACGCGGTTGCGGCGTTGCGCGACGAACTGACGGCGGAACGCGAGCGCAGGCGGCGGACGCTTCACGGCCTGCAGCGCGAACGGGCTCTGCGGGCACGGGCATTGGCGGAGTTGGAAGAGGCTGCCGGCCGTCTTGAGGGCATCATCACCGTTTCCGAAAAGAGCCGGAAGCCTGCCCTGGAGCGGACGCCGGCCTTCGCCGCGGCCGGCGGCGGCCTCGAGCTTCCGGTGGACGGCAGGATCGTCAGCGGATTCGGCATCCACAAGCACCCGGACCTGAACGTGGACGTGCACCGTCCGGGGATCGACATCGTGGCGCGGGTCGGCGCCGAGGTCCGGACCGTGGAGGGCGGCAGGGTGCTCTACGCGGATCGCCTGGCAGGTTACGGGAACATGCTGATCATCGACCACGGCGGGCGCTACTACACGGTGTACGGGCATCTGTCGAAGCTCGCCAAGGGGGTCGGCGACCGGGTGGAGCGCGGCGAGCGGATCGCCTGGGTCGGGGACGACGCGGCTTCCGGCCAGCCGCGGCTCTACTTCGAGGTCCGGAAGAACGGCAAGCCGGTGGACCCGGTCCGCTGGTTCCGGAGGTCGGCCGCGCGCAAACGGTGACCCCGGTTTGCGGTGCAAGGGACAGGACACTAGAATCGGATCCAGCCAAGGAGAACACACGATGAAGCTGTGCAATCGCAAGCGCCGCGTGGTGGGCGCGTTTTTCGCCCTCGGCTGGGTCCTGTTCCTTGCCGGGCTGCTGGTGCCGCGGGTTTCCGCCGTGGGTCCTGGCGGGTATCAAAGCCTGGAGACCTTTGCCAATATCCTTGCCATCGTTCAGCGGAACTACGTCAAGGAAGTGGCAACGGAGAAGCTCGTTGACGGGGCCATCGAGGGCATGCTGGCTTCTCTGGATCCCCATAGCGGCTATCTGACCGAGGATGCGTACCGGGAACTCCAGACCGAGACGGAAGGGCGTTTCGGCGGCCTGGGTATCGAGATTACCGTGCGCAACGGCGTTCTTACGGTAATCTCTCCCATCGAGGACACCCCTGCCGCCCGGGCCGGAGTGCAGCCGGGCGATCAGATCGTGGGCATCGACGATCAGTCCACCGAGGAGCTGGGGCTTTCCGACGCGGTCAAGCAACTCCGGGGACCCCGGGGTTCCAGCGTCACCATTTCGGTCCGGAGAAAGGGTCACGAGAAGCTCCTGAAGTTCACCATCGTCCGTGACGTCATCGAGATCAGCAGCGTGCGCGCCTACGTTCTGGAGGAAGGGTTCCTTTACGCCAGGATCGCACAGTTTCAGGACCGCACGAGCGAGAACCTCAAGGCCGCCCTGGCGAAGAACCAGCCTGACGGCGAAGCCGTCAAGGGCCTCGTGCTCGACCTGCGGAACAACCCCGGCGGGCTGCTGAGCCAGGCGGTGGGGGTCTCCGATCTGTTCCTCGACTCCGGCTTGATCGTCTATACGGACGGGCGCCTGACGCAGCAGAAGCAGAAGTTCTCCGCCGGCCGTGAAAATTCCCGCACCGGGTTCCCCATGGTGGTGCTGGTGAACGGCGGCAGCGCCAGCGCCTCGGAGATCGTCGCCGGGGCCCTCCAGGACCACAAGCGGGCGCTGGTCCTGGGCACCCAGACCTTCGGCAAGGGATCGGTGCAGACCATCCTGCCGCTGGACGGCCGTTCGGCGCTGCGCTTGACGACCGCCGAATACTTTACTCCCAACGGCCGTTCGATCCACGAGACCGGGATCCGTCCGGATATCGTCATGGATCGAAGCGCGCCGCCGCCACCGTCCGGCGCGCTGGAAGAAACGCAGGCGAAGAGTCCCGAGGCCGGCCCGGCAAGCGAGGACCCGGGTAAGCGCTCCGGGGACCTGGACAGCATGGTGCGACGGTTGAAGAGCGACCCACAGGTGGGGCGGGCACTGGAGTTGCTCAAGGGGTGGGAGATGTTCCGGGGACTTGCCGGATCGGACAAGGCAACTTGATGCGGCCCGGCGCCATGTCCCGTCCCTTCGCCCGGGACTCGGTTTCGCCGCCGTCCGCGGTCCTGACGGTCAGCGAGCTCAACGAGATCATCCGGGACCGGTTGGAGACCGGTCTCGACGCCTTGTGGGTGGCGGGCGAACTCTCCAACGTGCGGTTCCCGCCATCGGGCCACGTCTATTTCACCCTCAAGGACCAGCAGTCGCAGATCTCGGGGGTGCTGTTCCGCCGCAATGCCGAAAACCTGCGTTTCCGGATGGAAGACGGGATGGAAGTGGTGTGCTCCGGACGGGTGAGCCTCTACACGGTGCGCGGCGCGTTGCAATTCTACGCGGCCGAGGTGGAGGCCCGCGGCAAGGGGGCGTTGGCCGTCGCCTTCGAGCAGTTGAAGCAGCGTCTGTCACGGGAAGGGTTGTTCGACGGCGACCGCAAGAAGCCGCTGCCGTTTCTGCCGCGCACCATCGGCATCGTCACCTCGCTTCAGGGCGCGGCCGTGCGCGACATGCTGAGCATCATTCATGAACGATTCCCGGAACGCCGGGTGGTGATCCGGCCGGTGCGGGTGCAGGGCGAAGGCGCCGCCGAGGAGATCGCGCAGGCGATCCGGGAGCTCGATGGGAGCGGATTGCCGGACGTCATGATCGTCGGCCGGGGCGGGGGCTCGCTGGAGGATCTGTGGGCCTTCAACGAGGAAGTGGTGGCGCGGGCCATCGCGGCGGCACGGGTTCCCGTCGTCTCCGCCGTCGGACACGAGATCGACGTGACCATTGCCGACTTCGTCGCGGACCAACGGGCCGCCACCCCCACGGCCGCGGCCGAGACGATCCTCCCCATACAGCGGGAACTCGTGGACCGGGTGGCCGTGTTGGGGCGCCGGCTGCGGCGGGGCACGGAAAGCCGGCTGGAACGCCGGCGGGAAAACCTGAGGCATTGGACTCGTCGCCTGGCCGATCCCGGCCAGCGTCTTCGCCAAGGGCAGATGCGCCTCGACGATTTGTCGCTGAGGCTGTGGCACCGCTACGAGGATTCGGTCTTGCGGCTCAGGGAGCGTCTGGGCCATCTAGCCGGCCGGCTGGGGGGCGTGGATCCGCTGGCGGTCCTGGGGCGCGGTTACAGCATCGTGTACCGGCTGCCCGACGGCGGCATCGTCAAGGATGCGTCGTCCCTGCGTCAGGGCCATCAAGTGCGCGTGAGATTCGCTGCCGGGCGGGCGATTTGCCGGGTGGAAGAGGTGGAGGAGTAGCCTGGACCGGACAAACGCCGAAAGGGAGGATTCAGAATGTCTCGGGAAGAAAGCGCGCCGCAGGCGGAGACGCAGGATGACAGGAGTTTCGAGGAGTGTCTTCAGTCCCTTGAGAAGGTCGTGGAACGCATTGAGAGCGGTGAATTGAGCCTTGAGGACTCGCTGGCGACCTTCGAGGAGGGCGTGCGGCTGGTGCAGTCCTGCAACCGGAAGCTGAGCGATGTCGAGCGGCGAATCGAGGTGTTGACGAAGGACTCGGAAGGTCGGACGCGGTTGCGGGAGCTGGTGGAGGAGGAGGCTCTGGATTGAACACGGCGGCCCGACGCCGGGTCTCGCCATGCCGGGAGTGGAAGAGCCCATGACGCGAAACACCTCGGGGAAGGAACGGCTCGATCGGGTGCTTTTGGAAGCGTCGCTGGCCAGCAGCCGTGAGGAAGCTCAGCGGTACATACTGGCCGGCGCGGTGCTGGTGGACGATCAGCCCGTCACCAAGGCGGGGACCTTGGTAAAACGCGATTCGCGGGTACAGGTGAAGGCCTCCGCGCGTTACGTCAGCCGCGGGGGAGAAAAGCTCGAAGCGGCCGTGGAGCATTTCGGGTTGGAGGCCTCGGGCCGGGTGGCCGTCGACGTCGGCGCCTCCACGGGAGGGTTCACCGACTGCCTTCTGGCCCATGGCGCGGCGCGGGTCCACGCGGTGGACGTGGGCTACGGTCAACTCGGCTGGCGGCTCCGCCAGGATCCGCGGGTGGTGGTGCTGGAGCGCACCAACATCCGTTACCTCGAACCCGGCGCGCTCCAGGAGAAGCCGGATCTGGCGGTGGTGGATGTTTCGTTCATATCGCTTCGGCTGGTCCTGCCGCGGGTCTGCCGTCTCCTGGCCCGGCCGTTCGAGATCATCGCGCTCATCAAGCCGCAGTTCGAGGTGGGCAAGGGCCGGGTCGGCAAGGGCGGCGTGGTGCGTTCGGAGGAGGAGCACCGGCGGGTCATCGGCGAGATCGAGGACGCGGTGGATGCCCTGGGGCTGAAGCGTCGTCCGGTTTTCGAATCGCCCTTGCGCGGACCCAAGGGCAACAAGGAATTCTTCATCCACTGCACCTCGCCGCCGGCCTAGAAGCTTGTCGGATCTTGCGTCCTTCGACTTCGCTTCGCTACGCTCAGGACGAACGGTCCTGTGGATATCGAGCCGTTCGTCCTTGTATCTTGAGGGGGAGAAGGGGAAAAGAGAGGACAGGGCGTGACAGACCGATTCGTCCTGGGTCAGAGAGACCGTCGCTCAGCGAGGTCGTCACGCCCTGAGGTACCCCAGAGCCCGAACAGTTGGTAG
>JAPOQB010000237.1 GCA_026710965.1 Deltaproteobacteria bacterium
CGGAAGCTCGATGTCCCCGGTATAAAAGGCCGAGCCCGAAACCTTCTCCACCGCGTCGAGGCGCACCGCCGGGCGGCCGGCCACTGATAGTCTTTGTTTTTTCATGGGTATCTCCGCCCCCCTTCTTAACCGAAGTTCCGGAGGCAGGCAATGTGTGTCCCCGTCTCCGCGGCGGGGGTCGGATCAGGAAGACTCCGATCCATTGGCGCGGAGGAAGGGATGGCGCCCTTCGACTTCGCTTCGCGAAGCCTGTCCTGAGCTTGTCGAAGGGCTCAGGACGAACGGGTGGAAGGTTCGTACCGACCCCATCGAATGCATTGCGCGCCGGTGCACCTGTCTTGGGTTCATCGGAAGGTCAGGGTGAACGGTCGCGGATTCCTGGTCCAACCCCATTGCTCATCGGAACGCTCAGGGCAGACGGTTGCGGATTCCTGGCCTAACACCGTTACTCACCGGAACGCTCAGGGCAGACGGTTGCGGATTCCTGGCCTAACACCGTTGCTCATCGGAACGCCCAGGGCGGACGGTTGCGGATTCCTGGCCTAACACCGTTACTCATCGGAACGCTCAGGGCGGACGGTTGCGGATTCCTGGCCCAACCCCGTTCGTCCTGAGCGTAGCGGCGCGACAGCGCCGCGAAGTCGAAGGGCGCCATCTCTTGCTCGGCCCCGGAGGGTCGGACTACGCCTTCGGCTAGTCCGACCTGCGAGGGAGGGCCTGCTCCGCCTCCTCCTTCAGGGTCTCCAGCTCGGTCCAGCGTTCCACCGCCTGGTCGAGGGTCGCCTTGGCGGCATTGAGGTCGTCCAGGACCGGCTGGACGTTGGCGAAGGGCTGGGCGTAGAAGTCCGGCTGGTGGGTCTTCTGCTCCAGCGCGGTCACGGCCTGCTCCATCACCTCGATGCGTTCCGGAAGCCGGTCCAGCTCCAGTTGCAGCTTGTAGCTCAGCTTGTTGGGGCGCGTCCTGGTCTGGCGCCGGTCCCGGACCGGCTCCTGGGCGCCCTTGCGGTTGGGGTCGTCGGTGACGTTGAGGGCCTTGCCGCGTCTGGCCCAGTCGCTGTAGCCGCCGGCGTAGGGTTGGATGCGACCGGACTCCTCGAACACCAGGGTGCTGGTGACGCAGTTGTCGAGGAAGCTGCGGTCATGGCTCACCACCAGCAGCGTGCCCCGGTAGGCCACGAGCTGCTCTTCCAGCACTTCGAGGGTCTCGATGTCGAGGTCGTTGGTGGGCTCGTCCAGGATCAGCAGGTTCGCCGGCTGGGTGAGCAGCCGGGCCAGGATGATGCGGTTGCACTCGCCGCCGGACAGCGCCGCCACCGGGGTCATGGCCCGCTTGGGGCTGAAGAGGAAGCCCTTGAGGTAGCCGACGACGTGGCGCGGCCGGCCGTTGACGAAGACGTGGTCGCGGCCGTCGGCGACGGTCTCGGCCACGGTCTTGTCGGGGTCGAGCTCCCGCCGCAGTTGGTCGAAGTAGCCGATCTCGAGATTGGCGCCCGGCTCCACCGTCCCGGAGTTGGGCGCGATCTCCCCCACCAGGATGCGCAACAGCGTGCTCTTGCCGACGCCGTTGTTGCCGATGAGCCCGATGCGGTCACCGCGCATGATGCGGAGCGACAGGTCCCGGATGAGCGGCTCGCCGCCGTAGCCGTGGGTGACGTTGCGGAGCTCCACCACCTTGCGGCCGGACTGTCCGCCGTGCTGCACGTGGATGCGCGCGTGTCCCTGGGGCTTGAGCCGCTGGGCCGCCTCCTCGCGCATGGCCATGAGCGCGCGCACCCGGCCTTCGTTGCGCGTGCGGCGCGCCTTGATGCCGCGCCGGATCCATTCCTCCTCCTGGGCCAGCCGCTTGTCGAACAGGGCGTTGTGCCGGGCGTCTTCCGCCAGGGACTGCTCCTTGAGCTTGAGGTAGTTGTCGTAGCTGCCGGGCCAGCTCGTGAGCCGGGTGCGATCCAGCTCCACGATGCGGGTGGCCAGGCGCCGCAGGAAGGCGCGGTCGTGGGTGATGAACAGGACGCTGCCGGCGTAATTGTAGACCCGGTCCTCGAGCCACTGGATCGTGCTCAGGTCGAGATGGTTGGTGGGCTCGTCGAGGAGCAACAGCTCGGCGTTGCCGACGATGGCCCGGGCCAGCCCCACCCGGCGCTGCCAGCCGCCGGACAACTCTTCCAGCCGCCGGTCCGCCGGCAGGTCCAGCTCGCTCAGCACCGTATCCACGCGCTGGTCCACGTGCCAGCCGCCGTGGGCGTCGATCTCCCGATGCAACGCCTCCAGCTCCAGCAGGCCCCTGCGGTCCAGGGTCTCCCGGGAGCGTTGCTGATAGAGGTCGATGAGGTTCTGCAGGTCCGCCAGCCCGGTGGTGACGTACTCCCGCACCGTCTGCCCGAGCTCTTCGGGCAGCGCCTGCTCCAGTTCGCTCACGCGGATGCGGCTCTGGTAGCGGATCTCGCCGTCGTCGGCCTCGAGCCCACCCGTGATAAGGCGCAGCAAAGAGGTCTTGCCCGCGCCGTTGCGGCCGATCAGGCAGACCCGCTCTCCCGGCTCGATAGCGAGGTCCGCGTGCGCCAGCAGCCGCTGATCTCCCAATTGCAGCGAGACGTCTTCGAAACTTACGAGGGGCATGGTCGGGTAAGGGGCACCGGCGCCCGCTCAAGCCGGTACCGCCGCTTCGCCCCTATTTCTGGCCGCGGGTGGCCCGGGCGCCCGGCGGCCGGTAGGCCACTTTCTTCTTGACCGCCTCGTCCACCGTCTCCGGCGTGATCAGCACCGTGGCCTTGATGTCCAGGGCGCCGGCATTGGCGATGTTGAGCGAAACGGCCGTGGCCGTGGCGTCGTCGGGAAGGTCGGCGATCAGGTAGAGGTCGGTGTCGCCGAAGCCGTAGTAGAACCCCTCCACGGTGCCGCCCATCCCCTCAATGGTCTGAGTCAGGGCAGCCCGTCGCCGGCTGCCGCCTTCCTTCAAGAGGCCTACCAGCCCCTTTGCGGTGTACTTGGATTGGAACATGTATTTTGCCATGGTGTTTCCCTCCAGACGTTATACTCTCGGATGATGGGTCATGGACCGCATTTTTTCAAGCTGCCGGTTAACGGATGCAGCGGATGTCGATGCCCGGAATGTCGAGCCTTTGCCAGACGCGATCGGAGGTGAGTACCGGACATCGCTCGAGATGGCCGGTCGCAAGGGCGGCACGGTCGCCCAGCCCGAGCCCTTGTCGCCTGGTGACCGTACGGAGTCGGGCGCTCAGCAACGCGGCTTCACGCGTGAACGGCAGGACGTCGATACCCAGGGACTCGAAGACAAGCCCGACTTCGGACTCGGTCCAGCCGTCCTGGTGAAGACGGGCCGCCACCTCGGCGACGTTGACGGCCGACATGGCCGTGCCGGACCGTAGAGCCTCGACGACGAGGTCGGCACCCTGTTCCTCCAGTATCAACGCGAGGGCAGCGGAAGCGTCCAGGACCGACCGCGGCATCCCTACTCCCGGGCAGCCTCCGCGCGCCGCTCCGTGATGAACTGCTCGACGACACTCCCGCGGCCCTTGCGCTTGCTTCTGGCGATCAGCCGCACCCGATCGAGGGCCGCGTCGATGGTCCGGAGCCTGAGGACCCCGTCGTCCATCGAAAGCAGGAGTTCCTGACCGCTGCGAATGCCAAGCGCCTTGCGGAACCCGGCCGGCACGACGACGCGGCCCGCCGGATCGATGCGGACCCGTCTCGATTGACCGCCGTCGCTCCCGTCCAGCGTGGGGCTGTGCGGATCCGTGGCTTTCTTCATTTTTGGCATTGACTTCAATATACGGGTAACTTCGTATTTGTGCCACACAACGGATTACCGCCGGAACCGGCTCCAAGCCGTCCAGCGAATCCCGGACTACTGGCTCGCGATGAACGCCCGTAGCACCTCGTTGAACTCCGCGGGATGCTCGCGGTACGAGAAGTGGCCGGCTTGGTTGATGATGTGCATCTGGGTGCGGCGCTCGCTCCCGGCCATGAGCTCCATCAGGCGCATGCCCTGGTCCAGCGTGGCGGTGGGGTCGTTGTAGCCCCACACCAGCAGGGTGGGCCGTTGAAAGCCGCGGTCGCGGATCCAGCCCAGGGTCTCCTCTTTCTGCCGCGCATGGGCGGCCAGGAAGAGGTTGGTCTTGAGCCCCTGGATCTCCATCTTCTCCACCGCCTCCTTGTACTTGGGCAGTTGGCCGATGGCCACGCAGGCGTCGAGCCAGTCGTCGGTGATGTGGTCGTGGCCGTAGGAATAGCGCTCGTACACCCAGCGCTGGCACTCCCGGCCCAGCCGCGGGGTCGGCGCGTTGGCGAACACGATGTCGTTGCGTCCGACGCCGGGCGCCAGGGTGTTGGTGTCCACCGGGATCACGGACTTGACCAGGTCGGCCCGTTCCAGGGTCATGCGCGCCACCAGGTAGGCGCCGCGGGAATGCCCCACGAGGTGGACGTTGCCGAGCTTCAGGGTCTCCAGGAAACCCAGGGCATGCCGCACCACCGCGGCCATGGTGTAGTCGTCGTCGCTCTTGGGATTGTCGGTCAGCCCCTGGCCCAGCTTGTCCACCGCGTAGACGTGGAACCATTGCGCCAGGCGGTCGAAGTTGAGCCCCCAGTCGAGGCTGCAGTCGGCCGCGTCGTTGGAGCCGAAATTGCCGCCGTGGAACAGCACCAGCGGCTCGCCGCTGCCCTTCTCGAAGTAACGGGTGCGGACGCCGTCCACGTCCACGAACTTTTCGTTTGCCTGGTCCATGTCAGTCCTCCTTGATCGTCACACTCTAACGGATTGTCCCGGGAAGGTTAACACGCGACGTCGCGTGCGCCGGGCATGCTTGGCAATCAACCGGCAATCGGATAATGGAGAGTGAGCCGGAAGGCGCACAATCCAAGGAGGCATACCCATGGCGAACGCCAACAACGACGAGCATCCCATGTTGAGAGAGGGGCTGGGGCGGCTGCGAGGCAAGGTGGCCATCATCACCGGCGCCAACAGCGGAATTGGACGGGCCACCTCCCGTCTGTTCGCGCGCGAGGGGGCCAGCGTCGTGTGCTGCGACATCCAGGAGACTCTGACCCCGCGGGTGGACGAGCTCATCATCAACGAGGGCGGCGAGGCCACCTTCCTGAACGTGAACGTGACCGCGGACGGCGGTCCCGAGGAGATGGCGCAGACCGCCATCGCGCGGTACGGCGGCGTGGACATCCTCTACAACAACGCCGGCGGCGGGATACGCAAGCAGGTTCATGAACACACGGACGAGGAGTGGAACTTCATCATGGACCTCAACCTGAACGCCATCCAGAGGAGCGTCCGCGCGGTGGTCCCCCACATGCTCGAGAAGGGCAGCGGCAACATCGTCAGCACTGCGTCCACCTTCGGGCTGCTGGCCTCGGCCAACTATCCGGCCTACTGCGCCACCAAGGCGGCGGTCATCAGCCTGACCCGGCAGATGGCGCTGGATTACGGCCCCAAGGGCGTCCGCGTGAACTGCATCTGTCCCGGCGCCACCGAGACCCCTCGTTTCCGCGGGCACCCGCCGGTGCCGTCCCTGCAGGCCGCCACCCCCGAGCAGCGCAAGCGCATGGCCGACAGCAACAAGGCCCTGCTGCGCATGGCGCGGCCGGAGGAGATGGCCTACGGCGTCCTGTTCCTGGTATCCGACGAGGCGTCGTTCGTCACCGGCCACGCCCTGGTGGTGGACGGCGGCCAAACCATCGCGGTGTAAGGGCGACAAGCATTGTATTGCTGGCGCGGCAAGGTAGGGGTGGTGAAGCCGACGTTTCGGCCCGGTTCGCTGGAGACCTTCACGCGGCTCCTGCCGGACGGGGTGTGCGTGGTGCCGCGTTACGTCGGCGTCCGTGCCGGCACGGAGGCCGAGTTCGACGAGGCCATCGCGGTGGCCGAATCCAGAGTCGCCGAGCTGGCCGAGTTTGGAGTGGACCTGGTGGTGATCCAGGGAGTGCCGCCGATCATGCTCCGGGGCTACCGCTTTGACGGCGAGCTGACCGAGCGGCTGACCCGGCAGTACGGGGTGCCGGTGCTCACCGCCACCACCGCCCAGGTGGAGGCCTTTCGCGCGCTGGGGGTGCGCACGATGGTGGCGCTTTCCTACATCCAGGGCGCCATGAACGACAGATTCGCCGCATTCATCGAGCAGGCCGGCTTCACGGTGACCGGAATCGAGGAGATCCGGGGCGTGGATTTCGCGGACGTCGGCGATATCCCGGCCGAGGTGATCTACCGCGAGGCCAAGAAGGCTTTCGTCGAGCACGGCGGGGAGTGCGTCTACCTCCTGGGCGCGGGCTGGGACTGCCTGCCCGCCGTCGAGTACCTGGAGGAAGACCTCGGCGTACCCGTGGTCACCAATCTCAACGCCGAGGTGTGGGCGACCCAGAAGCGCCTCAGGCTTCGCGAGCCGGTTGAGGGTTTCGGGCGCCTGCTGGAGACGTTGCCGTGAGCGGGTGGAGTTTAGTATGTCGCCCTTCGACTTCGCTCCGCTGACGCTCCGCTACGCTCAGGACGAACGGAAAATGCACACGA
>JAPOQB010000183.1 GCA_026710965.1 Deltaproteobacteria bacterium
CGGGTGGTGGAAGCGGTGGGGCAGTTGAACGCAGCCGCCGCCGGCCCCGGCGTCAGCATCGCCGCGGACAACGGCGCCAGCCAGGTGATCAGCGGATACGCGGCGGACGTGGAGACGGTGCTGGCGCGCTTCGAGAGCGCGGAGGTGCAGGTACGGCGGTTGCGGAAGAGCCCGGCCTACCACAGCGCGGTGGTGGAACCGGCCCTCGACGGCGTGGAAGCGGCGCTTTCGGACGTGGCCGTCGCCGTGCCTTCGGTGGTCTTCGTCAGCACGGTGACCGGCCGGGTGACGGAACCAGGGAAGGCGCTGGACGGCGCCTACTGGCGCCGTCAGGCGCGGGAGCGGGTGGCGTTCCGGAGCGCGGTGGAGACGCTGGCGGAGATGGGGGTCGACGCCGTGGTGGAGATCGGACCCCACGCCGTGCTGGGGCCCATCGTGTCCATGGCTTGGCCGTCGATCGCCGTTCCGGTGCTGTCGAGCCTCCGGCGGCCGCCGCGCGACGCGCCGCCGGCCGAGGCCCGGGACTCCTTCGTGGCCGCGGCGGCCGAGGCCTACGAAGCGGGGCTTCCGATCTCTTTCGAGGGGCTCTTCACCGGCGAGGAACGGCGCCGCATCTCGCTGCCGAGCTACCCCTTCGTGCGGGAACGCCACTGGTTTCGGGCGGCCCGCCGCCGCCGACAGGGCGCCGGCCATCCGCTGCTCGGCGACCGCCACGAGTCCGCCAGCGGCGAGGTCACCTACGAGACCGAGGTGTTCCCCTCCGATCCCGCGTGGCTCGATGATCACCGGGTGTTCGGGCGGCTGGTGGCGCCGGGCGCGCTCTACGGCGCCATGGCAGCCGCGGCATCCGCCGCCGAAGGGAGCGGCGGCGGGGGGTTGGAGGACATGCAACTCCACAACCCGCTGATCTTCTCCGAGCGGGACGGCGGCGAAGCCGGCCGCAAGCTGCAGGTCCTGCTCGACCCCGCCGGCGAGACGCCGTCGCGCCGCGTGAGAATACTGAGCCGCGCCGAGGACGGCGAGGGGTGGACGCTGCACGCGGAGGCGCGGGTGGCGCCGGGCGCAGGCGTTCCCGGCGCTGAGCCGCGGGTGGACCTGGACAGCCTCAAGGCAGGGTTGTCGCCCGAGGACGTGCCGGCGTTCTACCGCGCCAAGGCCGAGGTGGGGATCGGCCTCGGTCCGGCGTTCCAGACGCTGAAGGGCGTGTGGTCCCGAACCGGAGAGGCGGTGGGCGAGGTGGCCCTGCCGAAGGCTCTGGAGGGGAGCGGTCTGGACGTCCATCCGCTGCTGCTCGACGGCTGTTTCCAGGTCATGGCCGCGGCTCGCGGTCCGGCCGGGGCCGAGGGCGGCACCACCTACCTGCCGTTCGGCTGGGACCGACTGTGGTTGAAGGGGGCGTTGCCCGACCGGCTGGTGTGCCACGTCCGCATGCGCGAGGCGCCTTCCGGCGCGGATCCGGACTCGGACGGCGCCGGGCCGCGGGAGGTGCTGAGCGGCGAGCTGCGGATCTATGACCCCGACGGCGACCTGGTGGGCGAGTTCACCGGGTACACGGTGAAACGGGCGACGCGGGCCGCGCTGCTCGCCGCCGTGGAAGGCCTGGAGGAGCTGCTGTACGAGATCGTGTGGCGCGACCGGCCGCTGGCGCCGGGCATGCCGGCGGCGGACTTCTTCCCGAGTCCGGCCGCCGCCCGCGGCAAGTTGTTCTCGGAGTACATGGCGGACGAGGGCGTCGAGGCCGGAGACCGCGCGGCGCTGCTCGACGACCTGGAGCGGCTGTCGCGTTCCTATGCGCTGGCGACTCTCGACAAGCTGGGCTGGGAACGCCGGGTGGGCGCGGTGGTGGAGCCGGAGGAGTTACGGCAATGGCTGGAGATCCAGCCGGAGCACCAACGCCTGTTCCGGCGGCTGTTGGAGATGTTGGCCCGGGCGGGCGTCGTCGAGGAGAGGGACGGGCGCTTCACGGTACGGGTGGGTTCCGGGGCCCCGCTGCCGGATGAGATGCATGACGACCCGGATGCTTTCGCGGTCCGGATGCTCGGACTGTACGCACACGGTACTACCGAGATCGGCCTGTTCCGGCGCTCGGCGGGCGCCCTCGCCGAGGTGCTGCGCGGCCGCGCGGACCCCCTGACGCTGTTGTTCAGCAGCGGCGAGCCGACGGCGGCGGACCTGTACCTCAAGGCGCCGGCGGCGCGCGCGGCCAACCGCCTGCTGGCCGACGCCGTCCGCGTGCTCGTGGCCGGCTTGCCGGCGGACCGGCGGCTGCGGATCATCGAGGTGGGCGCGGGCACGGGCTCGGCCACCGCGTCGGTGTTGCCGGAGCTTCCGGCCGGGCGCTTCGACTACACGTATACGGATATTTCGGCGGGCTTCTTCGCGGAAGCGGAGGCGCGTTTCGGCGACGCCGGCGGCGCCATCCAGTACCGGGTGCTGGACATCGAGAAGGAGCCGGCGGCCCAGGGCTTCGACTTCCACGGGTTCGACCTGCTCATCGCCTCCAACGTGCTGCACGCCACGCGTTACCTCCAGGAGACGCTGGCCCACTGCCGGGATCTGCTGGCGCCGTCGGGTCAGCTCCTCGCCCTCGAGAACCAGCGCGGCCAGGGCTGGCTGGACCTGACCTTCGGACAACTGGACGGCTGGTGGCGGTTCGCCGACCACTACCGTCCGCACCACGCCCTGGCCGGGCCGCCGGTGTGGCGCCAGGCCCTGGGCGATGTGGGCTTCGCCGCGGCCGAGGTGCTGGGCGTGGACGAGTTGGACACGGCCGGACTCCCGGACCGGGGCGTGGTCATGGCCCAGGGCCCGGCGGAGGTGGCGGAGGAGCGCGGGCTGTGGGTGGTGGCCGCGGACCGGGGGGAGGTAGCGGCGGAGTTGGCGGCGGCGCTGGCGGCGCGGAACCAGACGGTGGTGCTGGCGGGCGCCGGGGAGGGGAGCAACGGGCGGTCGCTTGGGGAGGGGGCCGGTGTCGTGGAGAGGGCGGTTGAACCGCTGCGGCGGGAGTCGTGGGAAGCGCTCATGCGCGGTCTGCCGGCGGAGGTGCCGCTGAGCGGCGTCGTGCACATGGGGAGCCTCGACGGTCATGGGCCGGATGCCACCACGGAAGAGATGGCCGAGGACGCGAAGCAGGCAGCGGCGGGGGCGCTGGCGCTCCTTCAGGGCGTGGCGGACTCGGACGCGGTCCCCGTCAAGGGCGTGTGGCTGGTGACCCGCGGAGCCCAGGTGCTGGAGCGGGAGAGCCGTGGCGAGCTGGCCGGCGCGCTGCTCTGGGGTATGGGCAAGGTGACGGCCCGGGAAGCGGCCCACCTTCAGCCGCGGATGATCGACCTGGATCCGGAGGCCGCGGCGCCGCCGGAGGCGCTGGCCGAAGATCTTCTCTACCCGGACCCGGAAACCCACGTCGCCTACCGCAGGGGCGTCCGCCGTGCGGCCCGGCTGGTGCGGGCCGGCGCGGGCATGGAGCGGCTGGCCTTGCCGGACGAGCCGGGCTGGGTGGTGTCACCGGACCCGGGCGGTGTCCTGGAGGGGCTGGATCTGGAGCCGTTGCCGGCGCACGCCCTGGAGCCCAGGGAAGTCCGGGTCGCGGTGGAAGCCGCGGGCCTCAACTTTTGGGACGTGTTCCGTTCCCTCGGCTTCATCCAGGAGGGACTGTTGGGCGGGGAGATGTGCGGCCACGTTCTGGAGGTAGGCTCCGAGGTCACCGCCGTCGAGCCGGGAGACCGGGTGGTGGGATTGGGGTTCGGCACGTTCACCCCGGAGGTGGTCACCCGGGAGGAGATGCTGGCGCCCGCGCCGGAGGGCATGTCGCTCACGGCGCTGGCCACGCTGCCCACCGCGTTCGTGTCCGCCGCGCTTTCCTACGAGCTGGCTGAGCTCAAGGCGGGCGACCGGGTGCTGATCCACGCCGGCGCCGGCGGCGTGGGGCTGGCGGCCGTCCAGTTGGCGCAGGCGGCCGGGGCGGAGGTCTTCACCACCGCCAGCGCGCCCAAGCAGGCCTATCTCCGGTCCCTCGGTGTGAACCACGTGTTCGACAGCCGCAGCACAGCGTTCGGCGACGAGATCCTCGACGCCACCGTCGGCGCCGGCGTGGACGTGGTGGTGAACAGCCTTACCGGCG
This sequence comes from Deltaproteobacteria bacterium, assembly GCA_026710965.1. GTDB lineage: Bacteria > Desulfobacterota > Binatia > UBA9968 > JAJDTQ01 > JAJDTQ01. The sequence goes on from JAPOQB010000183.1 coordinate 4,121, forward strand.
AGGGCTTCATCGACGCGAGCCTGTCCTGCCTGGCCCCGGGCGGCCGGTTCGTGGAGCTGGCCCGGCGCGACATCCTTAGCGAAGAGGAGATGGCGGCGGTGCGTCCGGACGTGGCCTATTTCATCCTGGAATTGGATGTTCTCAAGGCGGACGACCCCGGCTGGCCCGGGGCGGCCCTCAACAAGGTGATGGAGCAACTGGCGGCCGGCGAGGTGCGGCCCTTGATCCACAGCCGCTGGCCATTGGCCGAGACCGCGGAAGCCATGCGCTTCATGCGCGCCGCCCGGCACCAGGGAAAGATCGTCC
>JAPOQB010000308.1 GCA_026710965.1 Deltaproteobacteria bacterium
AGGGGCGCACGTCCACTTCCACGTCGATGCCGTTCTTTTCAAAGATTCCGGCCATTTCCCCGGCCAGATACAGCATGGAAATGACGCTGTTCCGCCCGGCGGTGACCTTGATCTTGTGGAGATCCTGGGCCGCGGCCTCGAAGGCCAGGAAACTCACCAGCATGATCGCCAGCAAAGCTGTCCATGTGTAGCGTCGCATTGTCTGCCTCCTTTAAACTGGTCGCCGGTTTCGGCAACGAACGCATTCCTTCTCCGGTAAACACGCGAAACGACGAATACTAGTTCGTGCCCGATTCTTTGTCAATGGCGCGTCAGGGTTTCAGATAGTCTTTCAGGTCCATCTCTTGCCACAGCTCCGGGTCCGGCTCGATCCTGGTCTCGAACTCCTTTTCCACCGGCCGGGTGGCGTCGATGACCAGGTGGGTGGTCATGGGGCCCCGGCCGGTGCGGGCCTCGTTGTACGACACCGGATCGAGGTGCGCGCCCTTGACCCCGGGCATGATCAGCAGGTCCTGGTCCGCCACCATGCGGGTGCTGATGGCCCAGGCCACCTCCCGCTCGTTGAAGATGTCGATGTCGTCGTCCACCACCACAACGGTCTTCCCGTAGTTGTCCGTGGACACGGCCACCAGGCCGGCCTGCTTGGCTTCGCCGGGGACCCGCTGCTGCAGCGAGACGTACGTGCCCAGCCAGCCCATGGTGCTCACAGCCTTGAGCGTGGGGAACTGGGAGCGCAGGCGGTCGTACATGCTCATCTCGGCGCTCACGTTGGGCGCCAGGTTGTGCTCGATGTGGGCCGAGTCCAGGTGATGGTAGATGGCGTCCCGGCGCATGGTGATGGCGGTCACATCGATGACGTAGCAAGGCTTGTCGCCGACCCCGTAGTAGCCCAGGTACTCGGCGTAGGGGCCGTCGGTGGCCATGGTGGCGGCGTCGATGGTCCCTTCGATGACGATTTCCGCCTGGGCCGGCACCGGCACGTCCACGGTCTCGCCCTTGACCACCTCCAGCGACTCGCCCAGGTAGCCGCCCATGAGATCGAACTCAACCACCCCCTTGGCCTGGGACGCCTGCAGCACCGCGGAGTGGTGGCCGATGACCAGGGCGATCTCCATGGGCCGCCCCAGTTCCGCGCAGCGCCGGGCGATGTAGGCGCCGTCGTTGCCCGGATTGATCATGCAGCCAAGCCGGTTCCGGCCCATGACCAGGTGGCGGTAGATGCCCGCGTTGGGAACCCCGGTGTCCGGCCACCGGGCGATCATGAAACCGGCGCCGATGTACTTGCCGGCGTCCAGCTTGGAGTTGTGGATGATGGGCAGCATGCTCAGGTCCACGGCCTCGCCGATGAATTTTTTCTCCTTGACGGGCGCTTCGTCTTCGGCCACCCACACGGGATCCTTCCGCTGGGCCAGCTTCTTGCGCAGCACATCGTAGATCTCCAACCGGGTCATGCTGCGCGGGTCGCAGCCGAGCCCCCAGGCCAGGAGGTCGAAGGAACCCAACATGTTGGTAACCAGCGGCAGCGAGCTGCCCTTGATCTCGGGACAGTAGATCACCGGGTTGCGTCCCTCGGCCGCCAGCTTGTGCTGGATGATGCTGACCTCCAGGTAGGGGTCCAGGGGCTTCGTCACCTCGACGTAGTTCTCGGGTCCCGTTTCCCGCACCGCCTGAAGGAAAGTTCGCAGATCGGGGTTCATAAGACAGCCTCCATCATCGGGCCCCCTCCTGCACCAGAGGCAGGACCTCCTCGACGAAACGGCGGATCTGCGCCAACTGGTCGGGCCCGGTAAAGCGCAGCACCGGCGTGCTGATGCCCATGTCCAGCCACTCCCGCAGCAACACCGCGCACTCCTCCGGCGCGCCGTAGGCGAGCCAAGTGCGGATGACCTCGTCCGAGGGCGGGGCCAGCGGGTAATACTCCTGGAAGTAGTGCTTGGACTCCTCGTAGGCCACCTGTTTGTCTTCGTTGATGTTGATCATGCCGTGGATGCAGGTCTCGAAGCCGCTCAGGTCGCGCCCCTGCCGCTGCGCTACCCTCTGCATGAAATCCCAGCGGCGGCGGAACTCGTCCGGCGCCACGGCATCGGTCATGTAGCCGTCCCCCAGCCGTATCGCGCGCTCCAGCGCGCGCTCCACCAGCGGGCTGCCCTCCAGGGGTCGCCGCGGGTTCACCGCGATCCAGATGGGGCAGGGGCGCTGCACGGGCTTGGGCAGGATGTCGTAGTCTTCCAGAGTATAGAAGCGCCCGCGGTGATGCACCTTGCCGTCGCTCCACAGCGCCCGCAGCAGCGCGATCCCTTCCTCCAGCCGCGGCGCGCGTTCCCTGGAGGTCTGCCCGAAGGCGCGCAACTCGGGCTCGTGGCCGCCGCCGATGCACGCCCCCAGCACCGCGCGCCCGCCGGAGACGTGGTCCAGGCTCGCCCACTGGATCGCCAGCTCCACCGGATGGCGCAACGGAAAGGTGGCCATGCAGATGGTTCCCAGCCGTACCCGGCGAGTGCGCGCCGCCAGGTTCGACAGCATCACGATGGAATCGAGCCGTGGCTTGTGGATGAAGCTGTCACCCACCCAGACCGACTCGAAGACGCCCGACTCCTCGGCGAGGGTGGCGGAGGCAAAAAGGTCGTCCACCGTCGTGAGCCCGAAGAGTACTCCGCGGTTGGGGAGGCTGAGCCCCCATCTTGTGGGTAGATCACGCATGGTCGATCACCGTCACGAGTACGCGATTGGCACCCAGGCTGAAGCCGCGGTTCATGTGAGTCCCTTCAAGGCGCGCAAAACCCGCTCCGGCGTCATGGGCAGGGTCCTCAAGCGCACCCCCACGGCGTTGTAGACAGCGTTGGCTATGGCGGGGGCGGCCGGGCCGAAAGGCAACTCGCCGACGCCCTTGGCGCCGTAGGGGCCCTCGGAGGGGTCGCCTTCCACGAAGGCGGTCTGCAGGCTCTTGGGCATGGTGCTGAAGGCGGGGACGCGGTAGTCCACGAAGTTCGGGTTCAGCACCTGGCCGCCGTCCACCGCCAGGTCCTCGAAGAGTGCGAAACCCAGCCCCTGGGTGACCCCGCCCTCGATCTGGCCCTGAAGCCCCAGCGGATTGATGGCCTTGCCCACGTCGTGCACCGCCAGGTAACGCAACAGCTCCACCGCGCCGGTGTCCGTGTCCACCCGCACCTCGGCCAGGTGGCAACAGGCGGCGATGACCGGGGCCGCCGCCTCGTAGTCGTTGGCAACGAAGCGGGTGGCCTCTTCGTCCACGAAGGCGCCCTTGCCGATTATGAGGAGGCCTTGCCGGTCGTAGGCCTCCCGCACCACCTCGTCGAACTCCAGCTCGCCGCCCGGTTCCACGGTGGCCGTCACGCGCTCGGCGCCGAAAGCCAGGGTTTCCGGAGTCGCGCCAAGCATCCCGGCGGCGACCTCCGCGAGGCGGCGGCGGGCGTCGGCCGCCGCCGCGGCCACGGCGTTGCCGCATACGTAGGTGGTGCGGCTGGCCCAGGTGCCGAGGTCATAGGGGATCACGTCGGTGTCGTTGTGGAAGAGCCGGATCCGCTCCACCGACACGCCGAGCTGCTCGGCGGCGATCTGGGCCATGACGGTGCGGGTTCCGGTGCCGGTGTCGGCGATGGTGGCGATGATGTCCACCGAGCCGTCCCGCCCCACCTTGACGATGGCCTCGGTGGAGTTCTGCCGGTAGTAGCGCAGGCCCGCGCCGGTCTCGGACAACACCGCCAGGCCGATGCCCGTCCGCGTCCCGCCGGCGGCCTCTCCGTCGCCTGCCTTGCCGGGCCGCAAGATCCGGGTGGCGCGCTCCACGCAGGCTCGCTCGCACGGACGCCTCAGGTTCTTGAGACGGACCTCCACCGGGTCCAGGCCCAGCCGCTCGGCCATGGACTCCACGGCGGACTCGAAAGCGAAGGTCTCCTCGGCATGGCCGAAGCCCCGGAAAGCGCCCCCGGGCGGCTTGTTGGTATAGACCAGACGGGCATCCACCGAGGTCGCCGGATGATGCCGGTCGTAGGACGAGAAGAAGGCCATGGTGATGAAGTTGATGGTGGAGATGCCCTTGTCGTTGTAGGCGCCGTTGTCACCCAGAACCTCCAGGCTCTTGGCGCGGATGACGCCGTCTTCGGTGCAGCCCAGCCGGAGCTTGAAGCGGTAAGCGTAGCGGGCGCCGGCGCAGCGGAATTCCTCGTCCCGGGTGTTGACGATGCGCACGGGCCGGCCCGCCTTCCTGGACAGCACCGCGGCGATGGGCACCATGACGTTCATCACTAGGCGCGCGCCGAAGCCGCCACCGGTCTCGGGCTGGATCACCCGGACCAGCCGCTGGGGGATGTCCAGGGTGCGGGCGATCTCGCCCCGCAAGGTGTGCGGCGCCTGGGTCTGGTGCCACACCGTGAGCTGGCCGGTGGCGGGCCAGTGGGCGATGCAGCCGCGAGTCTCCATCACCGCATGGGACTGCCGGGCGGTCTCGAACTCTTCTTCCAGCACCAGGTCACAGCCGGCGAAGGCCGCCTCCACGTCGCCCTCGGTCTTGTGCACCTCGTAGGCGAGGTTGCCGCCGTCGTGGACCGCGGGAGAATCCGCCGACAGCGCCGCCTCCACGTCCAGCACCGCCTCCAGGGGCTCGTATGACACCTCGACGAGGCGCGCGGCCTCCTCGGCGGTGGCCTCGTCCAGCGCCGCCACCGCCGCCACCTCGTCGCCGGCGTAGCGTACCGTACGTCCGGGCGCGCACAACGGCGTCTTGTCCGCATACTCCGGAACGAAGCTGAACTTGATGTCCGGCAGGTCCCGGGCGGTGATGACCGAAATCACCCCGGGTAGCCGCTCGGCCCGGGAAGTATCGATATCGAGAATCCTGGCGTGGGGCAGGGGACTCCGGACGATCTTTCCATACAACATACCCGGGGCCTGAAGGTCCTCCAGGTAACGAGCCTCGGCGGTGACCTTTGCCGCGCCCTCGACCGCCGGTGTCGGCCGCCCGATGATCCGCAACGCGCCGTGGTCTGACAGCCTCTCCATCACTGCAGAATCGCAGAAAACCGGGTTGCATTCCATAGCGGAGGTAACATAGTCTAACGGTTTTGCTCGAAGTGGTCTGCCGGACCACCGGGACCTGGGCAGCGGCCCGGCCCCGTAGTCGCCTTGCGGCAATCGCGCGTCGACCCCCGGCAGTCGATTCATAACGGAGGTTACATTCATGAGGGACAAGAAGATCCTGAACCGGGACGCACGGCGCTATACACTGCCGTCGGAGCGTGCCCTCGGCGCCGATACGCACAGCTACCTGCCGGAGCTCTGCGATCAACTCCAAACCAGGAAGATCACCCGCCGCGACTTCTTGCGGCAGGCGGCGCTACTGGGCATGACCGCGGGGGTGGCCTTCACCACGGCGGACAAGCTCATCGGCGGCGCCTTTGTCCCGTCCGCCGCGGCCGCCACGCCGAAACCGGGTGGGATTCTCAAGGTCTCCATGCGGATTCAGGAAGTGACCGATCCGGCCGCCTTCGACTGGACCGAGAAGTCAAACGTCGCGCGCTTCCTCGTGGAGCATCTGACCCGGACCCGGGCGGACAACGTGACGGTTCCCTACCTAGCCAAAGAATGGGAAGCGTCCGACGACCTGAAGACCTGGGTGTTCCACCTGCGCGACGACGTGACCTGGTCCAACGGCGACAAGTTCACCTCCGCCGACGTGGCCCACACGGTCAACCGCTGGCTCGACCCCAAGACCGGTTCCTCGAACCTGGGCCTCTTCAGCGCCATGGTCGAGACCGTGAAAGGCGCCGACGGCAAGCCCATGAAGCAAGGCATCGCCAACGCGGTGGAGGTCATCGACGACCACACCATCAAGTTCAACCTCAAGAAGGCCGCCCTGGCCATGCCGGAGAACTTCTACAACTATCCCACCGCCATCGTGCACCGGGGCTTCGGCAAGGACTACCCGGCCGACCTGTCCAAGAACCCCATCGGCACCGGTCCGATGAATCTGGAATCCTTCGCCGTCGGCGAGAGAGCCATCCTCAAAAAGGCGCGGAAATGGTGGGCCGGACCGTTCCACCTGGACGAGATCCACTATTTCGACCACGGCGAGGACACCAATGCCTGGATCGCGGCCCTGGCATCGCAGCAGGTGGACATGGTCTTCCGCCTGCCCAACGACGCCATCGAGACGATCAAGCGCCTGCCCTTCGTGGACCTTCACGAGGCCACCACGGCGCAGACCGCGGTCATGCGCTTCCGCATCACCGAGAAGCCCTTCGACAACCTCAAGCTGCGCCAGGCCATCGCCGCGTGCATGGACCACAAGGAGATCCTGGACAAGGCGTTCAAGGGCCTCGGCCAGGTCGCCGAGAACCACCACGTCTGTCCGATCCATCCGGACTACGCGGCGCTGCCGCCGCTCAAGCGGGACGTCGAGAAGGCCAAGAAGCTGCTGGCCGAGGCGGGCTACAAGGACGGCATCACCGTCGAGATCGCCAACGGCGATACCGAGGGGCGCTGGATGACCGACGTCTGCGCCATCTTCAAGAACCAGTGCGCTCCGGCGGGCATCAACGTGAAGATCAACAAGATGCCGGCCAACCAGTACTGGGAGGTCTGGGACAAGGCCCCCTGGGGTTACACCGCGTGGACGCACCGTCCGCTGGGCACCATGGTGCTGGGCCTGGGCTACCGGTCCGGGGTGCCCTGGAACGAGACCGCCTACAACAACCCCAAGTTCGACGCCGCCCTCGACGACGCCGAGGCCACCCTCGACGTCAACGAGCGCAAGAAGAAGATGGCCGTCTGCGAGAAGATTCTCCAGGACGATGCCATCATTCCGCAGCCCTTCTGGCGGTCGGTCTTCAAGGCGGCCAACAAGAAGGTCAAGGGATTCAAGACCCATCCGACCCTGTACCATCAGTTCCAGGACGTGTGGCTGGAGGGTTGACGGCCGACACCGCGTGGATTCCCGTAGGGGCGGCCGGCCGGTCGCCCCTGCCCACGCCCCTCCCGGTTGACCGGGTATGCGTACGTCCCAGCTAGAGGGTACGGGAGACTGACATGCCACAACTGATCCTGCGACGCGTCGGCATGATGATCCTCATCATGCTGACGGTCGCGCTCCTTTTGTTTCTCATGAACGAAGGCGACCCGCGGCTCATCGCGCGCAGCGTCCTGGGACCCTACGCCCAGGACCAGCAGCTTGACGCCTGGATCACCCAGAACGGCTACGACCGGCCGCTCATGGTCCGCTACGTCGAATGGATCGGCAGGGTGATGTCCGGCGACCTCGGCGACTCCATCATCTACAAGCGGCCGGTGAACGAGATCTTCTGGGACCGGCTGGGCAACACCGGCATCCTTGCCGGGGTCACCTTCGTCGTCATGGTCATTGTCGCCCTGACACTGGGCGTGCTGGCCGGCATGAAGGAAGGCTCGACGCAGGACCGCGTGATCTCGGTCTTTTCCATCACCACCACCTCCATCCCCGAATACGCCAGCGCCGTGCTGCTGGCGTGGATCTTCGTCTTCACGCTCGGCTGGCTCCCGGGGACCTCGTCCATGACGTCGGGTTTCAACGTGGTGGAGCTGATCCTTCCGGTGATGGTGCTGACCCTCTATGGATTCGGCTATGTCGCCCGAATGACCCGGGCGTCCATGGCGGAGGTGATGACCAACCCCTACATCCGCACCGCCATGCTCAAGGGGTTACCCTACCGGCACATCATCATGAAACACGCGCTGCGGAACGCGCTGATCGCCCCGTTCACCGTCATCATGCTGCAGATCAACTGGCTGCTGTCGGGCGTGGTGGTGACGGAATTCGCCTTCGGCTACAAGGGGTTCGGCGCGCTGCTTCTGGAAGCGGCGCTACGGCGCGACATCTTCGTGATCGAGGCGTGCGGCACGGCGGCGGTGTTCGTGGCCGTGTTCACACAAACCATCGGCGACCTCGGGTACACCTATCTGAACCCGAGAATCCGGTTCAAGTAAGGAGGGGAACATGGCAAGTGATACCACCGACGTCCCTCTCGTGAGGCCGGATTCCACCATCGTGAACGCGGTCAAGGCGGTGGCGCTCCTGCGGGAGAGCCCTGTCGGCATGTTCGGCGCACTGATCGTGCTGTTCTTCGTCCTGTTGGCCATCTTCGCGCCGCTCGTATCGCCCTTCGACCCCAACGCGACCATCCTGCCCTTCGCATTCCCGGGTACGGCGGCCCCCGAGGGCGGCGTATTCCTGTTCGGCACCGACCACCTGGGCCGCGACATCCTGTCCCGGATCATCTGGGGCGGCCAGCGGGTGCTGTTCTATGCCACCCTGGCCACCGTTTCCGCCTATATCGTCGGAATCGTCATGGGTCTGGCAGCCGGCTATTTCCGCGGCTACCTCGACGAGATCATCTCGTTCTTCGCCAACGTGATCCTCTCCTTTCCCATCATGGTCCTGTACGTGCTGATCATCGCCAAGGTCGGTGCCTCCGGGCTCAACATCGTCTTCGCGGTGGTGTTCGCGTCTGCACCGGGCATCATGCGCATCGTGCGCGGCGTCACCATGGACATCGCCACCCGCGACTACATCGCCGCGTCGCAGACCCGCGGCGAGGGGCCCTGGTACATCATGCTGGTGGAGATCCTGCCCAACGCCCGCAGCCCGCTGATCGTCGATTTCTGCCTGCGCATGGGCTACACGACCATCACCATCGGGGCGCTGGGTTTCCTCGGCCTCGGGCTGCCGCCGCCCGACCCCGACTGGGGCGGCATGATCACCGAAACCCGCGCCTTCGTGACGGGCGGCTTCCCCCACATGGCGATCCTGCCCGCATGCGCGGTTTCCCTGCTGGTGCTGGGCTTCAACCTGCTGGCGGACGGACTGAGGGAAGTGTCGTTGAAGGACTAGGAGTGTGTCCAAGTAGTCGAATTTCAGGGGGCGACCGCGGGTCGCCCCTACACATGCCCCCGCGATGAACCCCATGTAGGGGCGACCCGCGGTCGCCCTAGGAGGAACGCGATGGCTGATCACAACGGCAAAGGCAACGGCAGCGACGAGGCGCCGGTCCTCGAAATCTCCGGCCTCCGGCTCAGCTACTACACCCGGGCAGGGGAGATCCCGGCGGTGATGGACTTCGACCTCACCATCGCGAAGGGCGAATCCGTGGGTCTGGTGGGCGAATCCGGCTGCGGCAAGTCTACGGTGGCCAACGGCATCATGCGCTACATGGGCAAGAACGGCGGCATCGTCGGCGGCTCCATCAAGTTCAAGGGCCGGGACATGTCCGAGCTCACAGAGGAAGAGATCCGGCGGGTCCGCGGCAAGGACATCGCGATGATCTACCAGGAGCCCATGGCCGCGCTGAACCCGAGCCTGACCATCGCCGCCCAGCTCATGGAAGTGCCCATGATCCATGAGGGGGTGAGCCAGGAGGAAGCCTTCCAGCGCTCCTCCGACATGCTGGCGGCGGTGAACATCCCGGACCCGAAGCGCCTGATGGATTCCTACCCGCACCAGGTCTCCGGCGGCCAGCAGCAGCGGGTGGTCATCGCCATGGCGCTCTTGTCGAAACCGGCGCTGCTGTTGCTGGACGAGCCCACCACGGCCCTCGACGTCACGGTGGAGGCAGGGATTGTGGAGCTCATCGCCGAGTTGAGCAAGGAATCCGGCGCGTCACTGCTCTACATTTCCCACAACCTCGGCCTGATGCTGGAGGTCTGCGATCGCATCTGCGTGATGTATTCCGGCGAGGTGGTGGAGGAAGGCCACATCGATTCCATCTTTTCCTGGCCAATGCACCCCTACACGCACGGTTTGTTCGGCTGCATCCCGCTGCCCCACGCCGACAAGAACGCCCGTCCGCTGGCCGCCATCAAGGGCCAGCTTCCGTTGCCGCACCAACGCCCCAAGGGCTGCTATTTCGGCCCCCGCTGCGAATCCTTCGAGGCCGGACGTTGCGACGCGGACCAGATCCCGATGGAAGGCGTGCACACCGACGAGGATCCCGCGCACCGGGTACGGTGCCTGCGCTGGAACGAGATCGACCACGACTCGGTCGTGAGCAACGAAACCACGCGCGAGCCCATCGAGGTGGGCGACACCGTCCTCGAAGTCGACAACATGCGCAAGTACTACGATGTCAAGGAAAGCACGCTGGCGACGCTCATCTCCCGCGAATCCGTGCGCCAGGTCAAGGCCAACGAGAGCATCAGCTTCGACGCCGGGGAAGGGGAGACCGTCGCCATCGTCGGCGAATCGGGGTGCGGCAAGTCCACCTTCGCCAAGGTGCTGATGGGCCTGGAAACCGCCACCGACGGCGAGGTGCGCCTGGACGGGACGGACCTGGGCAGCATCGAGGTCAAGAAGCGTACCCCGGAGCAACTGGCATCGCTCCAGATGGTGTTCCAGAACCCCAACGACACCCTCAACCCGTCCCACTCCGTCGGCTACCAGATCGGACGCGTGATCAAACGCTTCGGCATCGAATCCGATCCGGCCAAGATCCAGGAACGGGTCCACAAGCTGCTGGACACGGTGAAGCTGCCACGGGCCTTCGCCGCCCGCAAGCCGCGCCAGCTATCCGGCGGCCAGAAGCAACGGGTGGGCATCGCCCGGGCCTTTGCCGGCAACCCCAAGACCGTCATCGCCGACGAACCCATTTCCGCGCTGGACGTATCCGTCGCCGCGGCGGTGACCGAGCTGCTGATGGACATCCAGCGCGAGCACCGCACCACGCTACTGTTCATCAGCCACGACCTGTCCGCGGTGCGCTACCTTTCCGATCGCGTGGTGGTCATGTACCTGGGACAGATCATGGAGCGGGGGACCACCGAGGAAGTCTTTGCGCCGCCCTATCATCCCTATACCGAGGCGCTGCTCTCGGCCGTGCCCATCGCCGACCCGGAAGTGGAGAAGCGCCGGATCGTCCTGGAAGGCAATCTGCCGAGCCCCCTGGATCCGCCCAAGGGATGCCCGTTCTCGACCCGATGCCAGCGAAGGATCGGCAGCATCTGCGACGACGAGCCGCCTCCGGTGCGGCTCGACACCGAGGGCCACTCCATTGCCTGCCACATTCCGCTGGAGGAGTTGCGCGAAGTGGAGCCGGTGATCACCATACCGGACCGGGAGATGGGCGCCGAGGCGTGAACGGGGAGCTCCGCGGACCGATTTGCATTCGGCACCGAAGGTGGTAGTTTTGCCGTGTTGAATCGAGTGCTCGCAAATTCCATCAAGGGAGAAGACCATGGGTAAAATCGACCCGGCCGTTCAGGTAGTCGACGCGGATGCTCACGCGCGAGACAATGACGAGTTCGTCAAACCCTTCCTCGGGGAAGCGTTTCAGAATCGGCGTCCTCCGTTCATTCCGCGGGAAACCTATGACCGCAACCTCGGCGGGACCCTTGGGCACGCGGGCATCAAGCACGAGGACCGTTTGGCGGCGATGGACACCCAGGAGATCCACACCGCGGTCATGTACCCGACCAGCGGCCTCGGCATCGGCCGCATTCGCGAGCCCGGCTACCAGACGCAGCTTTGCCGCGCGTACAATGAATTCATCGCCGACTACTGCAAGGCCTCTCCCCGCCTGAAGGCCGTCGCCAACCTGCCGGTCAATGCTCCGGCGGACGCGGCCGAGGAACTGCGCTACGCGGTCACCGAGCTGGGACTCGTGGGGGGCATGCTGGCGGCCCAGGGGCATGGAAAAAACTTCGGCTCGCCGGAGTTCTTTCCGCTTTACGAGGAAGCGCAAAAGATCGGCACGCCGCTGGCGATCCACGCCTTCGGCGGCGACGAGCCGGGCAGCGAGATCTTCGACCAGTTCATCTCCATCCACACCACCGGCCACCCGTTCCCGGTGCTGCGCCAGCTCACCGGCATGATCTTCGCCGGCGTCCCGGAGATGTTCTCCGACCTGAAGCTCGGGTTCCTCGAGATCGGCTGCGGCTGGATCCCCTACTGGTCGGACCGTATGGACGAGGAGTGGGAGAAGCGCGGCGCCGTGGAAGCCCCGGAGTGCAAGAAAGAGCCCAGTCACTACATCGCCAGCAAGAACGTGTACTACGGCTGCGAGCCCGACGAGAAAACCATCGGATACGTGGTCGGGGAGATCGGCTCGGAGACCGTCATGTACGCTTCGGACTATCCCCACTGGGACATGAGCTGGCCGGAATCCGGTTCGCTGATCTGGCAGCGCAGCGATCTGTCGGCGGAAGACAAGCAGAACATACTGGGGAACAACGCCCGGCGTTTTTACGGACTCGACTGAGAAACCGGAGGACGCCGTGCCCCCGGACAGGTTGCGATCGGTCCGGCTTTCAAGTAACTAATTGACTTCGTTGGAGTGAGTCCAATCGACCGGTGTTGCACAACGCCACACCGAAGCGGTTACCTTCAACGAAAATTCCATTCGATTCAGGAGCGAATTCGATGCCTCTTTCCGGCGATGCCTTTGTTGAGGAGATTCTACAGACGGTTCGTACCAAGCACTCCAAGGACAATCCGATAATCGGGTTGATCGAACGGGGCGAGATCGACCGCGAAGCGCTCAAGGGGTTCGTGGGGCAGTTCTATCTGTTCTTCCCCAAGCCCTTTCCCAAGCCCATCGCGGCGATGCTGGGGCGCTGCCCGGACGACCCCGAGCTGGAAAAGATGTGGATCGAGAACGTGGTGGAGGAGGGCACCGGCGAGATCTCCGGGACCGACAGCCACCGCGGTCTTTTCATCCGCTTCGCCATGTCCTGCGGTTTCGCGTCCAAGGAAGAGCTGGATACGGTCCAGCCGTTGCCCGAGACCTCCGCGTTCCTCGACTGGAGGGATCTGCTCATGTACCAGCGCTCGTGGCTGGAACTGTTCGCATGCCAGGGCTTTTGCCTGGAGGGGACCGCCAGCGAGCGCATGAGCCGTATCGTCACCGGGCTGACGACCCACTACGGATTCAACGTGGACAGCGAGGACATCCGTTACTGGACCCTTCACATGGGAGTGGACGAAGAGCACATGAAGGTGGGTCCGCTGGCCGTGCGCAAGTATGCGGTCACAGACCAACAGCAGGAACTGGTGCGCCAGTCGGTGCAGAAGACCCTGGACCAGTTCTGGCTGGCGTTCGACGGCATCAAGAGAGCCTTCGTCGACAAGGACCCGGTGTACGCCGCCTGGCGCAACGGCTCCGCCTGATCCGGCTCAAGCGGTTCAAGAC
>JAPOQB010000168.1 GCA_026710965.1 Deltaproteobacteria bacterium
GCGGCCGCGTCGAGGCCGAAGGCGCTGCCGCCGGTCAACAGGACGCCGTGAGCCGTTCCCACCAGCCGTCCCGGCCGGATGGCGTCGGTTTCGCGCGTGCCGGGTGCGAATCCGCGCACGTCGACTCCGGCGGTTGCCCCGGCCGGGCACAGGACCACGGTGCAGCCGGTGCGTGCCCGCCGGTTGGTGGCGTGGCCCACCTGGATGCCTCTGACGGCGGTAATCGTTTCGTTCTTCATGGTTCTTGCATTACGCCGGCCCGGTTCATTGCGTTGCCTCACGCTCGCGCGACTCTGACCGGCTACGTGCTCGCATTCTCCCCGTGTAGCCTATAGCTTGTTCCCATGAGCGACGAAAACCCCTCCGTGCGTCCCCGGCTTCGCTATATCGACATTTTCCCGGTACCCGAGGAACAGGGGCGGCAGGCCTTCGCCATCCGCGACCCCCAGCACTTCAGCGACAAGGTCCTGCGTCTCCGGGTCGAGGCGGCGTGCGCACTGCAGTTCTTCGACGGCACGCGCACGCTGCCGGAGATCCAGGCCGCGTACGAGGAAACGTACAAGGTGGAGTTTCCGCTGCCACTGCTGGAGCAGTTGTGCGAGGTTCTCGATGACGGCTACTTTCTGGCGAGCGACAACTTCGACCGCTATTTTCAGCGCCTGGCGGCTGCGTTCAGGGAAGCTCCGGTGCGGGAGCCGTTTCACGCCGGCATCAGCTATGACGAGAACCCGGCCGTGCTGAAGGAAAGCCTGGGCCAGTTGTTCGTTCCACCGGAAGGACCGGGACTGCCGGGCGAGCGGGATCCGCGGCGGCGGATACCCGGAATCGTCGTGCCGCACATCGACCTGCGTCTTGGGGGCCACGCGTACGCCTGGGCATACAAGGAGCTGGCGGAGGCGGCGCCGCCCGAGCTCGTCGTCATTCTGGGAACCGGGCACAACGGCACCGAAAATCCCTATGCCTTGACCTGCAAGCGCTTTGCTACACCACTGGGTGAGGTGCCGGTGGAGGCCGAGTTCGTATCTCGTCTGCGTGCGCTCCACGGCGGAGAGCTCTTTGCCGACGAGTTGGCCCACCGCTCGGAGCACACCATCGAGTTTCAGGTGCTGTTCATTCAACAGCTTTTCGGCAACAGCACGCCCATCGTGCCGGTACTGTGCTCCTTCTCCCATGCCGACCCCGGACGCGGCCCGGCCGGTGATTCCATCGAGCGGTTCATCGCGGCGCTACGAACGGCCATCGCCGAAGACGGCCGCCGTGTTTGCCTCATCGCCAGCGCCGACCTGGCCCATGTCGGGCCTCGTTACGGCGACGCCAACGGCTTCGAAGGCGAAGAGCTTGAGGCGGTCAAGCGTTCCGACCGGGAGATGCTGCGTCACGTGGAACAGGTGGATGCGGAAGGGTTCCGCGACTATCTGGCACGAGAACAGGACCGCCGCCGTATCTGCGGTTTCTCGCCCATCTACACGATGCTCAGGTCCATGCAGGCCGATGGCGGGAGGCTGGTGGCCCACGATCACGGCGAAATGGACCCCATCGGCTCCATCTGCAGCTTTGCCAGCGTCGTGTTCGAGTGAATCATCCCCGCCGTGCGGGGACAGGGACCGCGGACTCCGCGCGTCAAGGCCCTGGAAAAGGCCGCTGGTGACGCGCCTTACGAATCAGGGAACAGCGTCTTGCCGTCGTCGTCCGCCACGGTGATGGCCTTGGTGGGACAAATCCTGGCAGCCAGGACGATCTTTTCCGAAGTGTCGCCGTTGGAATCGGTGACTTCCGCGATGAACCGCTCGTTCATCTTGAAGACATTGGGCGCGGCCTGCACGCATTTCTCGTGGCCGTCGCACTTCGTGGTATCGACAGTAACCTTCATGTTTCCTCCGGGTTGCGGCGATGAAACTCCCTTCTATAACCGAGTCCGCCGCGGCATTCCAACGGTTCGTCCGGCAGCCTGTTTTCGGTATTGCAGTGCCGGAAGCGCCTGCGATATAGTGGACGCCGCATGAGGATCCATCGCTACACGCCTTGGGACGGCTCCCAGGAGATCCGTTTCCCAACCGCCAACGACCTGCTCAAGCAGTTGTCGGATACCTTCCTCGAGGAGGAGGGCGTGCGCCGCGCGCTGCGGAGCCTCATGCGCCGGGGTTTCGAGTCCGACGACGGCCAGCGCTCGGTGCAGGGGCTGCGGGACCTGTTGCAACAGGCGGAGGAGAAGAAGCAGGACCTCCTCAACAAGTACTCGCCCGACTCCTTCAAGCTGTCTCCCGAAGAAAGCGAGGCGCTGAGCCAGAAGCTGAACGAGCTGGCCGAGAAGATGGAGGCGTATCACGACAAGATGCGCAACTTCATGGAACGGCTGTCCGGCAAGTATGCCCAGAACATGGACGAGCTGGCCGAGAAGATGCGCCAGGCCCAGGAGCGATACCAGCAGCTCAAGGAGCGCCTCGGAGAGCAGATCGACCAGCGCTCCATGCAACAGCCCCAGAACCTGACAGGACCGGGAACACCGGACCTTTCCCAAATGCTGGATCGCCTGAACCGCCTGCTGGACGACGACGATTTCCTGAAGAACCTGCCCAACATGCTGGATGCCGCGGTGGAGGACCTCGACAACCTCCTGGAAAACCTCGATTCGCTGGGCCAGCAAGAGCTCCAGCGGCTGAGCGACGCCATGTCCCAGATGGAACATCTCGAGCAACTGATGAATCAGTACCCGTTCCAGGGCAGCCAGCGCATGGGCATGGGGGAGGCCGGCCAGGTGCTG
Organism: Deltaproteobacteria bacterium; assembly: GCA_026710965.1. Taxonomy (GTDB): domain Bacteria; phylum Desulfobacterota; class Binatia; order UBA9968; family JAJDTQ01; genus JAJDTQ01. The sequence continues at coordinate 2,762 of JAPOQB010000168.1, forward strand.
GGCGAGTTGCGGGGCCTCGAGCAGTTCCTGCGCTGGGGACGGCGCGGACTCGGGGACGTCTCCGATCTCGACCTGGAGGCCATGCGGGAGTTGCTGGGCGAGGAGGCCTACGAGCAGCTCAAGTACCTTCAGGGCGTCGAGCAGATGATGGTGGAGGCGGGCTACCTGGTACGCACGGGGAGCGGCGTGAGGCTCAGCCCCAAGGGCATGCGGCAACTCGGCGACAAGGCCCTGAAAGAAATCTTCGCGCTCATGAACAAGAACCGCTGGGGCCAGCACGCCAGCGCCAAGACCGGCAACCAGGGCATGCGGCTGGAAGACACCCAGCCCTATGAATACGGCAACCCCCTCAACATCGACATCCGCAAGACCCTGATGCAGTCACTGGAAGAGGGGAGGACCGGGGTGCCCGTCCGCATCGAGCCCCGGGACTTCCAGGTCTACCAGAACGAATTTTCCACCGACACCGAGACCGTGCTGCTCATCGACGTCAGCTACTCCATGCTGATGAACGACGCCCTGCACGCCGGCAAGAAGGTGGCACTGGCGCTCAACCGTTTGATCGAGACCAAGTTTCCCCAGGACGTCCTTCACCTGGTGGCATTCCGCTCCAACGCCAAGGTCATCCGCACCGAGGACCTCCCCTCCATCGTCGCCATCACCTACTTCATGGAGCACGGCACCGATATCAAGGAGGCATTGAGGTTCTCGCGGCAACTGCTTGGAAACAATAGGGCTACCAACCGTCAGATCATCCTCATCACCGACGGCGAACCGACCGCCTGCAACGTCGACCGGGGCGGCCGCCTCCACAGCGGCTGGGGCTCCGCCCTGCTGCATGAAAGGATCGTCCGGGAGACCCTCAAGGAAGTCCGGCGCTGCACCCAAAGCGGCATCCGCATCAACACCTTCATGCTGGGGATGGACTACTACCGCATGGGCTTCGTGGACCGGCTCACCCGGATGAACACCGGTCGCGTCTTCTACACCTCTCCCGACGAAATCGGGAACTACATCGTCGTCGACTACCTCTCCAACAAACGGAAACGCCTGCGGCGCTGACGCTGAAGACGGCGCCCTTCGACTTCGCTTCGCTACGCTCAGGACGAACGGGTTTTGACTCGGATCCCTTACCGAAGGGCACTGGCTCCAAGAACGGCTTTGACCCGGCTCCCTTACCGTTCGTCCTGAGCGTAGCGGAGCGAAGTCGAAGGGTGCTAACTCCAGGCGCGGGGGGCGAGGAATCACTCCGTGACCAGCGCCAGAACCCCGGTGTAGGTGAGAAGATGGTTGGCCCCGCCCAGGGGACCCAACTCGTAGTTGCCGAAGAAACCGATGACCGGCACGTCGCCCAGCGCCTGCTTGATGTAGGCCGTATCGATTCCGGGAACGCCGTACAGTCCGCTGCCGCGGGCACAGCAATTGAAGTAGAGGCCCATGCGCGGCGTCCTGCCCTCCAGGCGCGCCGCCTGCCGCTCCAGCATCTGCCGGAGATCCTCCCGCGCCCGCTGCCCGTCCCGGAGGGTGAAGATCAGCCGCTGCCCTTCTTCCACTGGCTGGGCCACGGCAAGAATACCCCTCTGGGCGTCCACGCCGATGATGTTGCGGACGAGGTACTGCCCGGGCTCAATCTCCTTCTGCCGCGGATCCGGCGGCAAACCCACGAAAACGAATGCCAGCGCCCGGCGCAGGTCCTGCTGGAACGGTTTCCCGACGAGATCGGCGAATACCTCGAAGGCCGGGCGGTGGTCGATCTCGAAGATGAGATTCTCGTGCGCCTTGGTGACCACCATGGGCTCACCCACCGGCTGACAGCCCTGGGTGATGTCGATCACCGTCTCGAAGGCTCCCGATAGAGAGAAACCCACGACGCTGTTGCTGATGACCCGGTCCTCGTAGAACTGGTAGGTCTTCCCGTGACTGCCGTCCTCCGACGACGCCGCGCCCACCACGGGGCCGGAGTGACCGGCCTGAGCCATGCCGTCCAGCATGGCGTCGGGGCGACTCTTGTAGCCGTCGGCCAGGAGCACCGTAAGGGACGGATGATCGGGCCCCACCGCATTGGCGATGTCCTGTCCCGCCGGGCCGTCGTTGCCCTTGAGGGAGTCGCGCACGAAAGGGCGCGCACCCACGGTGTCGGAAGCCAGCGCCATCACCGCGACGCCGGACTCCCCCTCGATTTCACCGTCTTCGGTCAGAATTCCCAGGCCGCTGCACCCCACGGTGTTGCGGGTGCCGGTCACCTGATGAAGCGCGGCCAGTTCCTCTTCGAGGGCGCCGGCGTGGTCGACGGTGGCGTACACCAACGCCAGATCGGCGTTGCCGTCCGGCACGCCCGCCATGGCCTTCCGGGCCGCCTCTTCGACGGCGGCGCGGGTATCCGATCGTGACGACTGTCCGACTCCGGCTTTCAGCATGGTCCCAGAGTATGTAAACCGGGGCCCGGGGTCAATCGGGCCGATCGGCCCGATCGGCCCGTGCCTTCATCGGCCCGCGGGACCTGTGGCCTGCCCGCGCCGGGTTTGGTATAACAGGCGTCATGAAAATCGTTCAGATACCGTTGCTGTCGGACAATTACGGCTACCTCGTGGTGTGCGAGAAGACCAACAAGGCCGGCATCGTCGATCCCTCCGAGGGCGAGCCGGTCTGGCGCCGGGTGCAGCAGGAGGGCGTCGAGCTCATCGCGATCCTCAACACCCACCACCACCGGGACCACACCGGAGGGAACGAATACCTGCTTCAGCAAAAGCCGGAGCTCGAGGTATTCGGAGCCAGGGTGGATGAAGACCGCATCCCGGGCATCACCCATCCTCTCGTGGAAGGGGACGAGGTCCAGGTGGGGGAGGAGCGCGGCACGGTGCTGTTCATCCCCGGTCATACCCGCGGCCACATCGCCTTCGTGTTTCCCGGCAGGCTCTTCAGCGGCGACGCCCTGTTCGCCGGCGGATGCGGCCGGGTCTTCGAGGGAACCCCCGAGCAGATGACCTCTTCCCTCGGAAAGCTGCGGGGCCTGTCCGGCGAAACGCTGGTCTACTGCGGCCACGAGTACACCGAGAAGAACCTCCAGTTCGCGCTGACGGTGGAACCCAACAACGAGAAGATCCGCAACCGGCTGGCGGCGGTCAAGGAACTCAGGGCCAGGGACCAGTTCACCGTGCCCTCCCGCCTCGGCGACGAGCTCGAGACCAATCCGTTTCTCCGCTGGGAGAGCGACGAGATCAAGGCCGGCCTGTCCGAACGCTTCCCCGGCGTGGGCACCGACCCGGTCTCGGTGTTCGCCAAGGTCCGGGAGCTCAAGGACGTCTATTAGTCCCGCACCAACCTTGCCGGGCGCCGGGGTATTCCGCCGTTGCGCCCGGCTTCGCAACCTGCCCGTTCCATGACGATCACGTCGGCACGGGCGCCTCGCCGGTCTGCGATACAGGACGACGGCACGGAGGAACTTGATGCGGTTTGCGACTCTCAAGAATGGCAGCGTGGCCGCGGTCACGGCAGAGGACAAGATGGTCCTGCTGGACGGCGTCCGCGATTCCATGGTCGCTCTGGCGGCCTCCTATGAGGAGGACCGCGAGGCCATCGGCCGCGCGGTCTCGGACAACACCCCGGTGAGCCTCGACGCCGCCCAACTGGCGGCCCCGGTGCCGGCCCCCTCGAAGATATGGGCAGCGGCCGGCAACTACCATCGCGGCAGCAAGAACCTGTCGAGCAGCGGAGGACGGGGCGAGACCCGGGAGACGCCGCCGGACGAGTTGCTGGAGCACATCTTCCTCAAGCCGCCGTCCGCGGTCGTCGGTCCGGGAGGAAACATCCTGATCCCGCCCAACGCCGAGACGGTCTTCCCCGAACTGGAGCTGTGTGTGGTCATCGGCAGGGAGAGCCGGGGGTTGTCCGAGGACGAGGCCATGGACGCGGTGTTCGGCTACAGCGTCATCCTCGACGTCACCGCCCGGGGATACGGCTCGGGAAGGAACCTCATGGGTACCCGTTGCGTGCGCAAGGGCTTCGACACCTTCGCGCCCGTAGGCCCCTGGATCGTCACCCGTGACGAGATACCCGACCCGCAAGCGCTGGACATGCGCCTGTGGGTGAACGACGACCTGCGGCAGTCAGCCAGCACCGGCGGCATGATCAAC
>JAPOQB010000431.1 GCA_026710965.1 Deltaproteobacteria bacterium
ACCCCGACGGTAAGATCTCGGTGGACTACGGGGTATGGGGCATACCCGAAGCCTTCTTCATCAGCCCCAGCGGAAGGATCACCTACAAGCATATCGGCGCGATTCCCCCGCCATTGCTGGCAGCCAAGCTCCAGGAGGCCCGGCGCGATCTCGTGAGCACCGGCAGCGGCCGGGGAGAACACCAAGCCATCCGATGAAGTTTGCAGCCAATACAGCAAGTTGGGCACTGATTCTCGTTCTGTGCTTTAATGCCTGGGCCGACCAGGTGCTGGAAGATCGCGTCCGTGCGATTTCCTCGGAACTCCGCTGTGTCGTATGTCAGAACCTGTCCGTGGCCGACTCTCCGGCGGAGATGGCGGTGCAGATGCGCGACATCGTGCGCGAGCAGCTCGTCGCCGGCAAGACGCCGGACGAGATCCGGGCCTACTTCGTCTCCAAGTACGGCGAGTGGGTGCTGCTGGCGCCGCCGGCTCATGGCTTCAACCTCACCGTATGGATCCTGCCCTTCGCGGTCCTGCTCGCCGGACTCGCCTTCGCGGTGTGGTATCTCCTCCGATGGAGCCGCCGCGCCCGAGACGAACCCGAGGGGCCTCCGGACCCGGAGCTGCTGGAACGGGTCCGCGCCGAGGTAGCCGATAACGACTTCCCGGAGGGCCGCCGCGGTCGCCCGCCGGACGACCAACAAACCCGCATCTACCAGGACCTCCGGGAGCTTGAGTTCGACCACCAGGCCGGCAAACTGTCTTCGGCCGACTACGAGGCCCTCAAACAACGCTACGAACGTCAGGCCGTGCGCGGGCTCCAGGAGTCCCGTGAAAGCACGGCGCCGCCACCGGAGCCCGCGATGACGCAACCGACCGATCCCAGGAAAAGCAGGAAAGGCTGGGTGCTGGCCGCTTGGGCCGCCGTGTTGCTGGCGGGCGGCGTCACCCTGGGGCTGCTGCTGGGCCAGTCCCTCCGGCCCCGCACCTCCACCGAGGACAGCATCACCGGCGACTTCCTCACCGGCACCGGCCCCGGAGGCATCAGCCCCTCGCTGGCCGTGGAAGCACCCGCCGCGGCCTTGCGCCGGGGGCAGGAGGCCTTCCAGCGAAATGACTTCAAGACCGCCATCGACGCCTTCCGGACCGTGCTGGGCCAGGACCCCGGCCACCCGCTCGCCAACGCCTACATGGGAATGGTCCTGGCCCAGGCCGGCCACACCGACGCCGCCCTGGAGGCGCTGGACCGGGCGCTTTCGCGGACCCCGAACCTGCCCCTGGCGCTGTGGGCCAAGGGCATGGTCCTGTACCAGGAAGGGCGCGATCCGGACGGAGCCCGGGAGCATCTCCAGCGGCTCGAGAAGCTGCTGCCGGAGGGAGAACAACGGAACGCCGTCCGGGAGCTCATCGCACAGATCGGCCAGGGGCCGAAAGAAGCGCCCAAGGCGCCGGCGGGGCCGCGTATCGAAGGAAGTGTCCGGCTGGAGCCCGGGCGGGCGGCCGACACCGGAAGCCGCTCCACCCTCTACATCGTCGCCCGGGCGGCCGGGACCCAAGGCGGGCCTCCGCTGGCGGTCAAGCGGATCGTCGGGCCCACCTTCCCGGTCTCCTTCTCGCTCGGCGCGGGCGACGTCATGATGCCGGGAATGGCCTTTGAAGGGCCGCTGAATCTCAGCGCGCGGCTGGACCGGGACGGGGACCCCTTGACGCGGGAACCCGGAGAACCGGCGGGAGCCTACGGGGGAAATCCTGTAAAGCCCGGCGCCCGGGACGTCACGATCCATCTGAAATAAACCCTGTACGCACACTCCCACGCCAACGCGGAAGCGCTGGAGGAGGTGCGATACGTGAAGCCCAAGCGGAACTAGTCGTCTTCGGGGAGTCGCTGATACTTGCCCTTGAAGAACAGCAGCGGCCGTTCACCGGACGCCTGCGCGTCAATGACCTGGCCGAGATAGATGGTGTGATCGCCGCCGTCGTAGCCCTGCGTGAC
>JAPOQB010000443.1 GCA_026710965.1 Deltaproteobacteria bacterium
CGATTTGCCGTCAGCGCTGTCATGGGCGCAACCCAAGGGAGGAGCCTCGTGCCTTAGCGGGCATGCGAGGATCTGCGCGGGGGGCGCCGGGTAACCGGCGTCCCTACCGCAATTGGTCATGAGGCGGACCGCGGCGTCTTCGCTCTGATTGCCGCCCTCGCCGATGACCTGCGTGCATGCCTGGTGGATGGCGAGTGCGACGCCGGACGGGTTGGACGCGCCGGGATCGACGATGGCGAGGGCGGCCGCATGGCGGTCGTAGCCTTCGGGGAGGTCGAAGAAGCTCATCGGTCCGCCCTCCGCATCCGGGCGACGAGGCTTTCCACGACGCCGGCATCGGCGCCGCAGGCTTCGCCCCAGCCGCGGATGTTCGTCTCGAAGTCCTCCAGCGATCCGAGATGCTGGTCGAACAGCGGGTTTTGGTCGGTCGCGGCCAGCACGGCGTTGCCGGAAACGGCGATGTTGGTGATAACCGGGCTCGTCATGGGTTCGAGACCCAGGAGCCAGCACAGGAACGCGGCGAACATGGGCGAGAGGTTCCGGCCGCGGCGCGGGTCCATCGGGTGCATGGCCGGGGGCGGGCCGGCGGAACGCTGACGAGTCATAGCAGGCCCTCCCGGTTGAAGCTGACGAAACGGTCGTGTCCGCAGACGACGTGGTCATGGACCCGGACTCCCAGCACCTCGCCGACCTGCCGGAGACGATGGGTGATGTCCACGTCCTCGCGCGAGGGTGAGGGGTCCCCGCTGGGATGGTTGTGGGTAAAGATGACCGAAGCGGCGCTCTCCCGGATGACGGGGTGGAAAACTTCCCTGGGGTGAACAACGGACGCCGTCAGGCTGCCCGTGGACACCCGATGGCGGCGGATCAGCCTGTTCCGGTTGGTCATCATCAGCACGTCGAAGTGTTCGCGGCGTTCGTTCACGTAGCGCGGCCGCATGTAGCGGTAGGCATCCTCGGGGGTGCTGACCAACGGAGCGTTCTCGTTCAGGCAGGCTTCGGCTTCGAGCAGTTGCCGGCCCAGCTCGAACGCGGCCTTGACCCTCCCGGCCTGCGACGCGGTGAGCCCGTGGCGCCGCAGTTCCCGGACCGTCATCGAGTCGAGGTCGAGCAGGGAGAGGCCGGCGACCTTGGCTGTGCCGTTCGCGCCGATCAATGTTTCGATGGGGTTCCGTATTTCCATGGCGTCCTCTTTTCCCGGTCGGGGTCATCCGATCCGGCCTCTGGCCCCGTCGGGGGATCAGGTAGTGCAAAACGAGTGCCGGGGAACCACTTCCCGGCGCAGGTGTCGCAGCGGGGCCGTGGCCGTGGGGCGGTTCGGGCATCAGGGCATCGGCAATCCCTGGTTCCGGGCGCCCAGACCGGGATCCGCCGATGTGAAGACGATGCCGGTGTCCTCGGGGTGGGCGTCTGCGACGAGCTCGCTTCCGGCCCGTCGGAGTCGAGAACTTGACGAAGGTGTGTGATCGTTGTCAGGGCTCAGGCATTCGCAGGGAGTTTCCGGCGTATCCTGGGCGTGAGAGGTTCCGTGGGCGGTCTTCTTGCCGAGGGATGAGAGTGAGGCGGGCAACGGTCGCCCCCGTCCCGGCCGCCGCGCGTCCGGAAACGGCCGGGCTCGGCTCCGGGCGGCGCAGGGCGGTTCTGTCGGGAGGGGTGGAATGCCGGTCGTCGCAATTGCGCTGCGGCGGCCGTCCGGCTCAGGTTGCGGTGTCGGCGGGATCGCCCAGGACGACCCGGATGTCCGGGCGGGTGATGGAGATCTCCACCTTGCGGTTGTTGGGAACGAGCCAGAAGAGCTCGCGCCGCACCGTCTCGGCGATGGAGAGTTCCAACGCCGAATCCTCGCTGCACAGGAGCCTGGTCGCGGTGTGGAGCGCCTCTTCGTCGAACCGCATGGCCTGGGTCTCGCGGCTGTCGGCGTCGACGTCGTCGGAGAACGAGAAGAAGCCCAGGCGCAGCAGCTCCGCGAGCCGGCGCGGTTCCAGGGTGCTTTCCGCGGTGACCAGCGGCAGCGCGTCACTGATCCAGCCCCAGGTATCGCCTGCGAAGGCGAGATCGGCGGGGAGAATGATCGTGAGGCTCCGGGCGCGGACGGTCTTGACGGCAAGCGACATGCGGATCGCGTCAGGACGGGCCGCCAGCGGGGCGGCGGCTCCCGTCCGCTCGGGCACGGGATACTCGTAGAGCGGCCACGCCTTGCCGTCGCCGTCGGTGACCTCGGTGTCGATGCCCGTGACGCGGTCGAGCCGGTCGTACCAGCCGTAGCCGTTGAGGCGCTTGTCGGCCTCGAAGAGCTCCTCTGACATGCCGGCGCGCTCCGCGGCGCGCCACAGCGCCTGCGCCTCGGGCGGATCGGGATCGCAGGCCATGACCAGCGCATTGGGGCCGACCGGCGCGGGCTTGGGCGGCTCCCGCCAGTCGTCGATGTCGGCGATGGCGGGCCGCCAGGGACGGAGGACCTGCGGCGGTGCTGCAAGGTCGATCCCGGCTTCGCGCGCCTTGGTCCAGTCGGCAAATGCGGGCCGCGGATCGGAATCGGCGGCCATGGCGCGGTAGATCGCCAGGCGCGCCGCCTCGCGCACCTCGGCTAGAAACGCGTTCTCGACTGCTTCCCGACGCGCCGGCAGCAGCAGTTCCAAGCCGGGGCAGTCCACGACGTCGGCGCGGACGGACCAGATGCCGCGGTGAACGGTCTCGACCGTGGGCAGGCGGACGGGCACGGTGGGCCCGAAGAAGTTGAGGTCGGGCTCGAGGTAGCCGCGCTGGCGTTCCCGGTAGACGCCGAAGGCGAGGCCGTTCCAGCTCTCGGCATGGATGGCGCCATCGAGGAAAGCCTGGCGTTCAAGCGTCTCGCCTTCGAACGTGACCGGCAGCGGGTAATGGCGCGCCGCACTGGCGATCGCCGTGCGGATCATGTCCGCGGACACCGTGGCCTGGAACTGTACGGCGGTGCCGGATGGATAGGGTGCGGTGTCGTCGTACCTGACCTGGGCGTCGCTGTGGCCGGTGAAATGTTCCGGCAAGAGGTCCACGGACCAGCCATGCCCGACATGGCCGTCCGGCGTGCGCGGCCGCGAGGCGATCCGGCAGCCGCGGTGAGCGAGGCTCAGTATCCCCATGCCGGCGGCATCCTCGCGGGCCACCAGGTCGTCGTTCCATCCGTTCTCGCCGAAGCTCAGCAGGACCGCGGGGTTCTCGATGCCGGCGCCGTCGTCGGTGACGCTCACGGTCAAGGATGTTTCGGACGGCTCGGGCGCGCAGCCGGCGGGCTGGCCGGCGGGTGCGGCGACGGTGACGCGGACACGGGTGGCGCCGGCCCGGCGAGCGTTCTGGAGAGTCTCGACGAAAATTTCGTAGAGAGTGGATGCAAAGAACCTCGTAACGCGCTTGAGCGCACTGTCGTGGACCCGGGCGCGGATCGTCGCCGCGGGCGGATTGGCTGTGTGTGTCATGCGGGGCCTCCATGATGGGATGAGAAACGGAAGCGCCCCGCCCTGCGGTGTGCAGGGCGGGGCGCTTCCGGGCCGGAGGGCGGTTCACACGCGGCGCAGGAACTCGGGGATGTCGCCTTGGTGGTAACCGTTGACCCTGCCGGCATGGCTTACGATCTCCGGGGGGGTCGGCGTGCCGGCAGCTTCGGCTTCGGCGGTTCGGTCGTCATCTCCGGCCGTGGGATCGGTCTCGTCACCCGCGGACGCGGTGCCGCCGTTCCCGTTGCCGTTGGTGGCGACGGGTGCCCCCAGGGCCTCGATGCTCTTGGCCGCGGAGACTGGCCGCGACGGATCGGCCGGGGCGTCGGCGCTCTCCGGTTCCACCTGCTCGGTGCCGGCGCCTTCCGGCTCCGGCGACGGTCCATGATCGGCCGCGGAGTCCGACGCCTCGGCGGGCGCCGCCGTCTCCGCGCCGGCATCCTCGATGCGTGCGCGGTCCGCGTCGAACGCCGCGAAGCCGGGCGGCGTCCAGGCGAGCGCGGCCGCGTGGGCGTCGGCCGTGATCCCGAGCGGAGGGCTGCCGGCCGCGAAGGCCTCTTCCATCGCCTTGGCGAGCGCGGCCTTCTTGCTCTTGGCCCGCGCCGAGACCCATGTCGGTCCCAGGGTCTCCCTGGCGATGTCGAGGATGCGGCCCTTGTTGATGCGCGACCACATCATGTCCGCGCACGGGCGCACCTGGCCCGCGAAGTCGATGTCCAGCCGGGCGACGGTGGCTTCCAGCTCGGGACGCGCCTGGGGCTCGAAGGCCAATTGCCCCTTCCCCGTGCGCGCCACCGAGGCCGCGAAAAGCGCCTGCTTGTCGGCCTCCGGCAACGCCCGGAGCGCCGTGAACGATTCGCCGTCGTCCTCGATGGTCAGCCAGTCCAGCGGCAGACTGGATCGGTCGGCGAGCATCGCCTCGCCCGGGCTCCAGGCGCCGAAGTCCTGGTCGTTCATGCGCATCGTGGGCCGGTCGGGGGTCTCCCTGATCGCGATGTCGAGGGCATGGTCCTTGTAGCCACGGGTGAACACGGCGCGGCCGAACTGGAACAGCATGAGATCGAAGGCGGCCTCGAAGTCGTTCCCGAGATGCGCCTTGACCAATGCCGTGCGGATCGAGCAGAGATCGTCGGCGAGCCCGATGCCGACGCCGACTTGCTTGCGCGCCTCGGCCTGCGGATCGGGAGGAGACGCGATGGGCTGGGAGATTGAGGGTCCCTGGAACCGGACGGACCCGGTGGCGTCGTCGCCATGGCCGTCACCGGCATCGCCTCCGGCGCTGTCGCCGGAATCGGCCGGCTTCGGCATGTCTTCGGGACGGACCAGGCCCCCGATGACCTGGAGCTCGCCGTCCCAGCCAATCGTGGCGATGGCTCCGGCGATGGCGTAGTCCTCCGCCCGGTAGGTCTCGCGGGCCTCGATCGCCGCGTTGATTTCGCCCGTCCGGGTCTCGATGGCGCAGGCCTCCTCTCCGAGCTCCTCGGTCCAGTCGTCTTCGTCGAGATTGGCGAGCTCGTCCTCGCGGGTGCGCAGACGCTCGAGCTCGGCGGTCTCCTCATCGGTCGGCGCGGCGGGCTCCGGCTGGATGCGCCCGTAACGCGCCAGCGAGGTCCAGTCGACCTCCGGCACGGCCGTTGCCCAGCGCCAGCGGGTGGCCAGCTCCTTCACGGTCTCGTCCAGCTTCTCCATGGCGAGTTTCTGCAGGAGCACCGGGTCATCCAGCCAGATTCCGCTTTGGTCCTCCGCGGCGAAGAGGTCCCGCAATACCGGTCCGCCGGCGGCCTCGTAGGCGTCGACGCCGACGAAACGGGCCATGGCGGAGTTCGCCGGAATCCGCTCCTCGGTCAACAGGCGCTTCACCTCCCAGGGGGTCGGACGGTAGCCCTGGTTCGCTACATGCTCCCAGACAGCCATCTGGCGGCGGTGATCGGTCGTGACGGCGAACGCCTTGAGCGTCTCGAGGTCGATCTCGTCGGCCCTGTAGGCGTCGAGCAGTTCGGACGCCGCGTTGCCGAGCCGCAGGCGCTGTTCGACCAAAGGCTCGGAGATGCCGAACCGCGCGGCTATGGCCGCCACCGTGACGCCGGATTCGGCGAGCTTCGTGAACGCGGTCACTTGGTCCGCGGGATGCATGGCGATGCGTATGACGTTCTCGGCGAGGGACAGCTCACTGGACTCGGCGGTGCTGTCGACGACCAGGCAGGGCACAGGATGGGCGGTATCGAGCACGCCGTCCGCGGCGAGCGCCTTCAGGGCCGCGAAGCGGCGGCCGCCCGCGACCACGGCATAGCCGCCGCCCGGGCCTTCGCTTCGGACGACGAGGTTCCCGAGAAGCCCGTGGCCCGCGATGGAAGCCTTCAGCTCGGCCTCGGCGGCCGCGTCGGGCGGCGTCTTGCGCACGTTCTCCGGCGCGACGGACAGCCGGTCGAGCGCGATCGGGCGGATCGTCGGCTCGTGGACGGGAGCGATGTGGTTCATGTGGTCCTCCGTGTGTGGGAGTTGATGGTTGTGGCGGCGGCTCTCGCGAGTCTTGTCCCGCCGCCCGGCCCCGAGCCAGGCTCTGCCTCCAGGCGGTGTTCGTGCCGTGATGCGGCGCCGGTTGCCGGCGGGCTGCGGACGGGTGATTCATGGCTTGACGCTGTCTTCGGTGCGGAGCCCGTCGGACAGACCGGGCGTTCCGGCGGCGGGTTCGGCCGGAATGCCGGTCAGCTCCGGAAGCGGAACGCCCGACGGCGACAGCGTGTGGCCGACACGCTTCTCGATCGCGGCGTACCGGCGATAGAGCGCAGGGCGAAGCTCGGCGGCGCGGCGCAAATCGAAGCGCGACGAGAAGATGCAGAAACTGCACGAACATCGCGACATCCCCTGCGCGTAGACCCAGTGCGGCGACTGTCCGGCGTCGCGGATGACCCGGAACGCGTCGGCCTCGGTCAGATCGAAGATCGGCAGCCAGTCGAACCATTCCCTGCCGGCACGGGAGTTGCGGTCGTTGCGTTTCCAGGGAATGCGCTTGGCGCGGTCGGTGCTCTCGTCTCGTCGCAGTCCCATGGCGCTGACTAGGCGGCTCTCAAAGCGGGGATGAGACTTCAGGTAGTGGCGAAGTTCGCGCTCGATCGGGCCCCGCTTATGGCCCGCCGTACACCACCGCTGATGGATTCCCGGCCATTTTCCGCGCTCCTCGACCCCGTCGAGCAAGGTCTTTCCTGACGCCACGGGCGCGAATATCAGCGGAACGTCGGCCGGGATCGTGTTCTCGATGTGCTCGATCGTGCCCGGCCACTCGACCACGCGGAGCGGGGCGTGAACCACCACCAACTGATCGTGAGGCACGATCTGGGCTAGCAGGATCATCATGGCTTGGCTGTCCTTGCCCCCCGACGAATTGACGGCCATGAGTGCGCCGCGGCGGATCATGTCGCGGCATTCGGGCGGGATGTGCACGTTGGCGGCGGATCGACGGCTGCGTGGCGGGCTCTCGCTCATGCTTTCCTCCCGTCGTGGTCGGTCAGCGTCATCGCCGCGGTCGGCCAGATGAAGAGCGGCCGGATGAGAACTTCTGGTTGACCGCCGTCTTCAGCGGAAGGACTGACGTTGACGGCGGCGATGGCCGCGGTTGGTTCGCCGTCGACGAAGCACGAGACGAGGCAGAAATTGTCGAACCGGCCGCTGGTCAGGGCCTCGAACGCGCGGTGGTGTTCCTCGCTGATATTGGTGTCGGGCATGGCGGCGACCTCCTTGGCGGTGGCGTTGTGTGGGGGAGTCCGGCCTCCGGGACACCGGGACTCGCCCAGTCCCAACCGGCCACCACCTCCCGGCGGCGGGCGGCGCGTCGGCGGAGGCCGAAGCTCTCAGGCCGGACCGGCAGGACCAGTCACCGTGAATGGGTCAGCGAAGGTGATCGTCGTCGTGGTGCAGCTCATCCTCCATTTCGCGAAACCAGGAATAGGGGCCTGTGTGCAACGCCCATTCGTCGATCTCGCCGTCGTCTTCCGGCAACTCGTAACCGGAGAATGCGGACCAGTCGCGGTGACGGAACCCCCGCCAGAGGGCGCCCGCGAGGCTTGCGACGACGGTCCAGGCAATCGCCGCTGTCCAGAGTGGGCCGACATGCTCCGCGCCCGCGTCGAGGCCGAGCGCTGCGGCCGTGTAGACGGCGGCGAGAGCGAGTCCGCCGAGCACGACGGCGCGGGTGCGCCAGGTGACCCGGCGAACAGCGCGGCCCGGGGTCAGGCTGCCGTCGTGAGCTGTGAATGTTCTCGTCATGTTCATGGTCTCCACTTTGCCGGCGGGACCGGCGCGGGCACCCACCCGGGCCCCGGGGATTCGCCTAGCCCAAGCCGGCCACGACCTCCCGGCGGCGGGCAGCGTGTCGGACGAGGCCGAAGCGCCGAGTGGATGTATGGGCGGAGACCGGGTTGCCGCGCTTGTCCCCTTCATCTCGAAGCGGACCGGTAGCGTCGAACAATGGCCTCAGACCCCATCGAGGTCGTGTGCGGTCGGCCACCGGGCTGACCTCTCTGTCGGGTGGTGTTATGATTGTTCAAGCGGACGGAGGCTGCGATGCTGATGCATGAAATCAGCCTGAAGAAACCATGGACTCGTCTCGCCCTGGCGAGGGTGTCGCGTTCGTTTGGTCAACCGGCGACCGATCATGAACGACAGGTCGGGCAGGACGCATAAGCGGGCAGAGATGTTCGAAGGCCTATCAAGTCTAGGGACCCGGCTGAAGGCCAAGCACCTCGAAGAAGCCATTGAATCGGCGAGGCAGGGAGACTATCTGGAAGCCGCCGCAAAGTTCGGCCAATCGGGCGTATCGCCTGGCCAGCAATTGTTGCATACGAAGGACCTGGCATACGCATTCTATAAACGTGCATTGACGCACCAGAGCGACATGAATAAGTGGCGGGCGATTGCAGACCTCGAAACGGCTCTGCAATTCCCAAGTCTGCCCCGCTCGCTGAGATCACTGGTTCAACAGCGGCTGACTGTTGTACGAAAGGGGTCAGACGTAGAGATCAGGAAATTCGACGAGGCGATTGCGCAGCAATTCGACAGACGGGCATCGGACATTGAATTGCGGGGCGAGTTTCTCCGGCAATTCGGGTTGAGCCAAGCGAACCGCAGTCCAAAGGTTGATGGAGTTGACGAGGTCTCGACCGTCGGCGTCTACCGGTGGGTCGGGGACGCGAATCGTGACGAGCAATGGTCGCAACTGATTCGGAAATTCAAGAAAGGCGACGCTGTGTTGCCGGCTTTTTTCGGGCGAATCCTGGCGGAGCATGTTCGGGCTACCTCAATGTGCAACACCTGGATCCGCGAAGTGGACTACATCGTACCGGTCCCTGCCGCGGCGAGGAGAACGGCCGAGAGGGGCATCAACATATTGGCCACAACCGCTCAACATTTGAGTTCAAGGCTTGGAGTCCCGAGCCGTACGGACTTCCTCAAACGAAACCAGGGGTCAGAGCGGTCCAGGTTCGTCGGCAAGAAGGCTCTCGCTTGCCAGTACGCGTTTAGTCAGAAGATGGCAGAGGAGATTCGAGGACGAACGGTTCTCTTGCTCGATGATGTAATGAACCGGGGCCACACGGCAGGCGTATGTGCTTCGCGACTGATTGAGTTTGGGTGCAGTAGAGTCGTCCTACTGGTACTTGCTCTGGCGGAGAGTTCGCTCCAGTCCAGTCGTCACGTTCGGCAGGCCGAGAGCTAGCGTCGGAGGCAGGTCTCTGTCGCGGATCATGAAAAAAGGGTATAAGGGCCGGACCGGCGACGTAGTTCCAGGCGCAAGAGGGGGGCAACTGCGCCGGGGGTTGGCACTCATTGCTGGCCCTCAATGACGATGCCCCGCGGTGAAAGGGCAATGACAACGCAACGGATCGAAACGCAGCTTGATGAGGGGACCGTCGAGAAGTTGGACGGTTGGCGGGCGGCGTTCATGCCGCAACCGTCGAGGCCCAGCGTCGAACGGTTGGGAGCCCTGTACACGCTGGAGCGGGTTTCCGGGTTCGGTCCTGTGAAGTTTCGTGCCATGCACGAAGCCGGTGTTGATCCGCAGACGGTGATCGAAAAACCTGATCTCTTGCCGTTCACCGGCCGCACGGGCGAAAAGCTCCGACACGGTATTCTATCCCTATCGCAGGCTGAACGGGATGCGGGGCGGGCACGCGCCGCCGTTCAGCTCGAACGCGCACGCGGCCTCTCGGCATCCATCTTCGTCCATGGCGACCAGGGGTACCCGGAGCGGGTGTACGCGAGCAACAATCCGGTGCCGGTGCTCTACGTCCGCGGTGATCCGACGATCTGGGATGGCACGGTGACAGTCGCTGTCGTCGGCTCGCGGAATACCCGCGAACCCTACGCAAGCGACGCTCGGAAGTTCGCGACGGTTGCCGCACGGCAGGGAATCGTTGTCGTGTCGGGATTTGCCATGGGCGCGGACACGATAGGGCACAGGGCGGCCGTGGAGGCCGGGGGCTGCACTGTGTGTGTTATGCCCTGTGGGTTGGACAAGGTGTTCCCGCCGGAGAATCGCGGCCTGTGGGATGAACTGCTCGCGTACCCGGGAGCGGTGTTCGTCAGCGAATTCGGGTTCGGGCAGCGGGCGTCGTCGTTGCTGCTCCGCAAGCGAAACAAGCTGATCGTGGCTTTCGCTCAGGGTATCGTCGTGGCCCAGTCGGCGGTGGACGGGGGCGCGATGAACGCCTACCGTTTCGGGCGGGAGCAAAGGAAGGCGGTGGCCACGTTCAGGACGGACGGCTCCAAGGACACTTCCGGCAATGCGGTCATTGAAAACGATGACCGTACGGGCGGTTTCGCTTTCCAATTGACGGACGACCAGTCCAGATACGCAGCGTGGCTCCAGCAACTCTCCTCCTCGATCTAGACGGCACGGTGTGGGACAGCCGCCCCTGGTACGCGGAGGTCATCGCACGCTTGTCTGGCGGTTCAGCTTTGCAGGTTGCCGGCGAGCTTGAGGCCGGTGCAAGCATTGTGCGCATGGCCGAGGACTACCAAGTGAGCAAGGCGCGATTAACCCGTGCCGCTAAGGACGACGGCGGTTCGATCCAACTATACGAGGGGGTTCTACAGACGCTGGATGGTCTCCGGGAAAGGAGAACTCTGGTTGGTATAGTCTCGAACCTTCCAGGTTGGCTTGTCACGCCTCTGCTGCAGTCGACGGGTCTCGAAGGGTATATTGCCGCCACCGCGACACCTCGGCCGGGTGTGTTGGCAAAACCAAAACCGCATGGGATAAGGCGGGTTCTGCACGAGACGGGGCGAGCCGCCGACTCACGTACTTGGTTCGTTGGGGACGGAGCCGTGGACGCGGAGGCTGCCGCGGCGGCGGGGGTACAGTTCGCTTGGGCATCTTATGGGTACTACACGGAGGCCCCGCCCGGCATGGCTAAGGTGCTCAAACGTTTCGATGACGTGCTGCAACTGTGAGATTCCTCTACAAGATTCATAGCGCCTACGACGGATTCAGGCCCGCAGTGTTACCGCAGCGAATGCGGGATCGGCGATTACGTCTTGGATGGCGCCACTACATTGACGTCGTGGAGAAGGGCTGGGAGTGCTGGGTGTACTTTCATGGACCTCACCGCTTCGAAAACGGGGTCTACGTCAAGGGGATTGTCGACGCCATAGATCTGGAAGCGAGCGAGGTCAGCCTTCGTGTCCGCGATCACAGCACGGATGTACCGATCACCTCTCAAGAGATCTCGGCCAGGGTTGCGGAGGTCGTCGCGCCCCGCTACCGGCAAGTGTTCCTGTGGCCGGAGGACTGGACAGAGCGGCCGCATTGCGATCTCAAGGCATGCAAGGGCAGGCAGTGTGGGGACTGCGAGACTTGGACGAAGCTACCCCTGATTGGGAAGAGAGAGTCGAGGGCGCCAGGGCGTTTGCGATGGTCTAGTTACGAGGATGTCGTGCCGGGACACTGGATTGTGCCGAGCCGCTGTTACGAGACGCGTGTAGGGGCGGACGTGCGAAACCTGACCAGGAGGTTCACAGAGTTCAAGTGGGGCGAGATGGCCTACGCATACCCGTTTGCGTTATCGATCTTCGAGCAACTGCGCCGGCGAGGACTGCTGGAGTTCAACTACGTTGTGCCGATTCCATTGTCGCCCGACAAAGCAAGGAAGGGCGAGAAGCACCGGACGCGGGCCCTGGCCAGGGAACTCGGGCGTCTGTTGGCGGTTGACGTGCGTGAGATGCTCAGTCTGTCGTCAAGCGTGTCAAAACGGCGAATGCAAACACAGGGTTACGGTGCCGCAGAGTTCGAGCGACGGTATCGCGAGGCCCTGCAAGCAAAGATTCCAGCCGACGCTCAGCGGATACTGCTCGTGGACGATGTGATGACCAAAGGGAGCACAGCGGCGCAAGCGTTGCGCGTAATACGGGAACAGCGGCCCGAAGCGGCGGTCGTGGTTGCGACGGCTGGACAGATGATCGTGAAGGAGGCAGTGGTCGATGACGGGGGATTCAAGGCGCTGTAGCGGAGGCTTCGAGGGCGCTCCATGATGGCCTTGGCGAAGGCTACAGGTGGGGCGTCGATGCGGGTGGTTTTCCTGATACTTCGAGGGTCTCGGGGCGGTTGCGTTTGCCTGCTGTCACGATGAATACGGTTAGACCGCAGGCGCGGTGCCGCTCGTGCTCAACTTTCCTTCTCGATGGCGTCAAGTGCATCCGCGTCCACTTCCAGCAGCTCTATCGTCCGTTTACGGACGCCGATGCCGTGTGCGATGAGCAAGTCAAGCAGCTTCTCACCATCCACTAACGTGATGGGACTTACTTACGTGACTCCCTAGTTTCATTGTCGTCTCTCCGGGGCGCTTTTTTCAGCCCTACGCGGGTTATCGGCGGCACGTCAAAGTGCCAGCGGATAGGAGAGGGGGTGACTTCGTGGTACCCAAGGATAGCCGCGCGTTTGCTCGCGTCCGGTTCGGCGATGGCGCGTTTCAATCTGGCCATGTCCTTTGCTAGCCGGTCCGCCGGTGATTCCATACGGGATAGTTTCCACGATGAAACACCGAACAGAACCAGAAATGGCAGCACAGCAATGCCCCACATCCACCATTCCCAGCTATCTAGTAAGAGGCGCTCTAACATGAAGCCACCAGCTAGAGTACCACCGCCAGAAGCGACGCCGATGCACACCTGATAGAAAACCCGCATCTGCGGATAATGGCCGGTCTACTGGCGAAGGGCAAGTTGCCCGCGTTTCGGGAGTTATCGCAGTAAGTCCGGAGGGATTTGGGTGATGACGGTTTGAGTAGGCGGATATTACCTGATGATGCCGAGGAGAAGCGCCGAGACTTGTCGGTAACGCAGTAGAACCGGAAGGGATTGACTCCATGGTCGAACAGGATTTGCACGATAGGGTTCTCAGCAAGAAGATGCCCGACTACCGCAAGGCATACTGAGGTGGTCCCGGAAAATCGGACAGGTTGCTAAGGTGTATTCCCCCGACTGAAGGAGGGATGCGCAATGAGCCCACGGCGACGGTTCAGCGGAGACTTCAAGGCGAAGGTGGCGCTGGAGGCACTGCGCGGGGACAAGACGATCCAGGAGATCGCCACGCGGCACAAGATCCACCCGAACCAGGTGAGCACGTGGAAGCAGCGAGCGGTGGAGGGGATGAAGGAGGTGTTCTCGAACGGGGCGGAGCGGGGGC
>JAPOQB010000165.1 GCA_026710965.1 Deltaproteobacteria bacterium
CGAGACCTCGCTCATACCGGTGGCGCCCTCCATCGCCAACGCGGTGGATGACGCCGTGGGCGTGCGCATCAAGGACCTGCCGGTGACGGCGGAGAAGATATTTCTGGGGATGCTCGACACCAAGCGCCCGTCCGAGTAGTCGGGAATCTACCGCGAGGCAAGGGGGTATGCGTGTAGGGGCGACCCGCGGTCGCCCTTGTGGCGGCGGCCCCGGCAGGGCGACCGCGGGTCGCCCCTACAGGGTCCGCGGGACACCAGGAAGACCACTATTGTGCGAAGTAACCAAGACGACCCCAAAACAACCCGTTGTGGTGGGGCAAGGAGGAAAGCATGAAGCTCAAGGACCGCGTAGCGATTATTACCGGATCGGGCCGCAACATCGGCGAGGCGGCCGCCAAGCTGTTCGCCTCGGAGGGCGCAAAGATCTGCATCGTGGACATGGACCCGGGGCGCGGCGAGAAGGTCGTCAGCGACCTCAAGGCCGACGGCCATGAAGCCATCTACGCCAAGTGCAACGTGGCCAACACCGACGACGTGAAGGCCATGGTCCAGGCCACGGTGGACGCCTTCGGCGGCATCGACATCCTGGTCAACAACGCCGCCGTCACCGACCACGAGACCATCTTCAGCATTTCGGAAGAGGAGTGGGACCTGGTCATCGACGTGACCCTCAAGGGACCGTTCCTCGTGGGCCGTTACGTGGCGGAGCAGATGGTCAAGCAGGGCAGGGGCGGCGTCATCGTCAACGTGGCCTCGACCTCGGGCCTTTCCGGACGCACCGACGCCATCGCCTACATGGCCGCCAAGGGCGGCGTGGTCAACCTGTCGCGCGGCATGGCGGTGCAGCTTTCCCAGTACAACATCCGGGTCAACTGCCTGACCCCCAACCGTTCGGGCTCGCCCGTGGGCCAGGACGAGGGCGCCGTGGGCCGGGAATTCAAGAACCTGGCGGGACGCCTGGGCACGGCCGAGGATCAGGCCAAGGCCATGCTGTTCCTGGCCAGCGATGACTCGGGCTTCGTGTGGGGCGAGAACCTCATCTGCGACGGCGGCGTCAGCGCGGCGTCGAACTTTCCCAAGGAGCGGCTGCCGGCCAACTGACCGCCTCACCCGGATCGATGCGGAGCGGCCTCAAGGATTGACGAAGCCGGGCACTTGTAGTCGAAAGTGCCCGGCTTCGTTGCGATATCGCTTGACATCCGTTTGCGGCATCGAATAGTGTCGGCGGCGAAACATGTTCCATATCGGGTACAAACCACTGACGACACAAGGGGGGAGGCCATGAAAGCAATATCGAGATCACTGGCGTTCTTTGTGATGGCGGCGTTCGTGTGCGCCGCGGGGGTGGCGGTCCCGGACGGCGCGCAGGCGAAGATCATCCTGAAGGTGACGACCCAGTCGACCCGCCCCGGAACACCGCGCGCCGACTATCTGGTGCACTTCAAGAACGGGGTGGCGAAGCGGACCAATGGCGAGATCGAGGTCCAGATCTACTGGGCCAACTCTCTCGTGCACGCCAAGGAGGCTCTGGAAGCGGTGCAGTTGGGCACGGCGGACATGGCCGATCTGGCGGTCGGGTATTTCTCCGACAAGATCAAGCTGCTTCAGGTGGCGGGTCTGCCCTTTTCCGTCAGTGATCCGGTGAAGGCACGGGAAGGCGGCATGCGCCTCCTCAGGGAGGTCCCGGAGGCGCTGGGGGAGATCACCAAGTTCGGTCATGTGTTCGTGGGCATGACCGCGACGGCGGAGTATCACCTCAATTCTCGCGGGCCTATCCCGGACTTGGCGGCGCTCAAGGGCAAGAAGGTCGGCACCTTCGGCCGCATCGCGCCCAAGGCCATTCAGGCCGCGGGAGCGGTCTCCGTCAGCACGACCGGGGGTGAGGTGTACGAGGCCCTCCAGCGCAAGACCATTGACGCGCGCATCATGTCTTTCGAGACGGTCCAGCGGTTCAAGAC
>JAPOQB010000280.1 GCA_026710965.1 Deltaproteobacteria bacterium
CATCGCGCCTTGCCGACGACAAAAAATCCTCCGCATATTATGACCCGAATTAACCAGACACCACACTAGCAGATCGGCCGCGGCGCCGCGCACAACCAAGGGGGATATGATGGTCATCGACATACACCGCCATTTCTGGCGTGGGAATCAGCGCTACTACGACGCGCAGGCATCCGCGGAAGCTCCGGCGCCCGCCAAGCCCGACTGGGAAACGACCGCGCAAGAGCATGCCGCGGAAATGGACGCCTCCGGCGTGGATGCGTCCGCGATGCTGATAGCCGACTACGGCGACCGCCTCGGCACGGCGCATTTCCCCATCGACCAGGAGAACTGGATCCTCGCGCAGGCCCAGGAGCGTTACCCGGAGCGGATCATCGCCTTCTACGGCATCGACCCGCGGCGCCCGGGCGCGCCCGAGAAGTTCGAACGGTCCATCGAGGAGTGGGGCATGAACGGCATCAAGCTGCACGCCACCGCCGGCTTCTTTCCCCACGACCGGGTCTGCTACCCGATCTACGAGATCTGCATCAAGCACGACGTGCCCGTGCTGCATCACTCCGGCGAGCGCTTCCACCCGCTGCTGTACAGCCGTTTCACCCACCCGCTGGAATTCGACCAGGTGGCCGTGGACTTCCCGCGCCTGAAGATGATCATGGGCCACGCCGGCGGCATGTGGTGGGCCGACTGCGCCATCATCGCGCGCACCCACGAGAACGTGGTGGTGGACCTGGCCGAGTGGCAGTCCAAGCTGCGCGACAAACCCCAGGAGACGCTCGCCGCCCTGGACCACATGCGCAACTTCCTGGGCGCCGAACGAATCCTCTGGGGCACCGACTTCCCGCACATGCGCCAGCAGATGTCGCTTAAGGACACCGTCGACATCTACCGCCAACTCCCCGCCCTGGCGCAAGAGCACGGCTACCGGTTCACCGATAGCGAGGTCGAAGCCATGTTGGGCGGGAACGCCGCGAGGATACTCGGGCGGGGAGGGTGAACGATGCGGACCACGGTAACGATTGACGATGACGTGTTGGCAGTTGCGCGTGCCTTGGCTGAGCGGAGCGGAAGCAGTCTCGGGCGGGCTCTGTCGGAGCTTGCACGTCGCGGGTTCAAAGGGACAACCGTAGCGGGTGGCGTCGATGACGGGGTGCCGGTGTTTCAGGTGGCCGCGGACGCCGTGCCGATCACCAGCGAGGACGTCTACAGAGTGCTCAGCGAGTGGCCGTGACGGCGTTGCTTGATTTCAATGTCAGCCCAGCTCGGGGTAGCCCTGGGCCGTGGCGAGGCGTCTGAACTCGACAATCCGGTCGTATACGGAAAGCGGCAGGATCTCCACGCCGTCGATGAACACGGCGGCGCCGGCGACGCGTACCTCCGGCTCGTCGAAGGCTTCCAGGAGCGCACTCTGTAATTGCCGGATTCGAGTCGAATCGCTGCCGGCCCGCGTCACAAAGGGTATGCCGGGGGCGTGCTCCGTGTAGCAGAGCGGGCGGGTTCCTTGGAGCAGGGAAGGGCGGTAGCGTTCGAGACAGGCATACGTAACGCAGTCGATGGCGGCGACATCGGCGTCGCCCCGCGCGACCGTGGCGACGCTCGCGGGGTGGGAGCCGCTGGTGACGATCCGCGAGAAAAAGCGG
>JAPOQB010000356.1 GCA_026710965.1 Deltaproteobacteria bacterium
CGTCGCCACCATCGGCATGGACGTCAAATCGGGCATACCGCGCTTCGACTTCGACTACGACTATCTCTGGGACGGCATCAGCCTCATCATCGTCGCCCTGGGCCTGTTCGGCATACCCGAGATCATCGACCTGGCGAGCCGGAAGACCAGCATCGCCGAGCACGAAGAACTCGGCAGCGGCTTCCTCGATGGGATCAAGGACGTCTTCCGCCACTGGTGGCTGATGGTGCGCTCGTCCGCCATCGGCGCGTGGGTGGGGTTCCTGCCGGGCCTGGGCAGCTCCGTGGCCGACTGGTTCGCCTACGCCCACGCCGTGCAGACCGAGAGGAACACCGAGGGCTTCGGCAAGGGCGACATCCGCGGGGTGATTGCGCCGGAGGCCTCCAACAACGCCAAGGAGGGCGGCGGCTACATCCCCACCCTGGCCTTCGGCATCCCGGGCAGCACCTCCACGGCGCTGATCCTCACCGCCTTCGTGGCGGTGGGCATCAAGCCCGGACCGGACATGCTGACCACCCAGCTCGACCTCACTTTCGCGGTGATCTGGACGCTGGTGATCGGCAACGTCCTCGCCGTGGCGCTGTGCGGGCTCCTCGCCAAGCCCATGGCCCGGGCCTGCTTCATGCCCTTCCACAGCATCGTGCCGCTGGTGGCGGTGTTCGTCTTCATCGGCGCCTTCGCCGCCAACTTCAGCGTCAACGACCTCCGCGCGTTGCTGGTGTTCTCGCTGCTGGGCTTCATGATGCGGCGGCACGGCTGGCCGCGGCCGCCGCTGCTGCTGGGGGTGGTGCTCGGCACCAAGATGGAAACCTACCTGTGGCTTTCCTACACCCGCTACGGGCTCGAATGGCTGCTGCGTCCGGCGGTCATCATTCTGCTGGTCCTGGTGGCGGCGTCGCTCTGCTACCCGATCTGGAAGGAACGGCGCGAACGCCAACAGCGCGCCGCCGAGCCCGGCGGGAGCCAGACATGAACAGGGACCGGCGGTTACACTACGAGGGCGCGCTCTTTGCCGTGGTCATCGGGCTGGTGCTGCTGTGGGCGCTCCGCGTGGCCCACGGCTGGGACGAGCTGCGGGCCTCCATTATCATCTTCCTCCTGGGCGGCATCGGCGTCTGTCTGGCCGTGGTCCAGCTCGTCATGGACCTGCGCTCACGCCCCGGCGGGCCGCAAGCGGAGGGTATTCACTTCGACGCCCCGTCCTTGCAGTCGGGGAGCCGCTGGGGCAACTTCGAAATCTGGGGCTGGATCCTGGGCTTCTACGCGGCCATCCGTATCATCGGGTTCCCCACCGCCGTGCCGCTGTTCGTCTTCAGCTACGCCAAGACCTACGGCGCAAGCTGGTTCCTCTCCTGCCTCCTGGCCGCCGTGGCCTGGACCTTCGTCTACGGCGTCTTCGAGCACATCCTCCACGTGCCCTGGCCCGAGCCGTTCCTGGCGGCACTGTTTGAGCCGTGAACGCTAGCGTAGTGTCTGGTTAATTCGCATCATAATCCGCGGGTCTTTTTCGCCCCGCGCATCCTGAGCGTAGCGAAGCGAAGTCGAAGGGCGGCTGCGTTGCTCTTCCTCGCGTGGTGCACGCCACCGAAGGGCGACCGCAGGTCGCCCCTACAAGTCATCGCGCCTTGCCGACGACCAAAATCCTCCGCGGATTATGACGCGAATTAACCAGACACCACACTAGCAGCGCCGGCACACGGGCGTGACGACGACGCTACGCGGGCGTGAGCACCGACGTGACCCCGCGGCCGGCGTCGGTGTGGATCACCTCGCCGGTCATGATGCGGGACTGGGACGAGGCCAGCATGACGTAGGCGGCGGCGTGGTCCTCGGGCACCACGGCCACCTCGAGGAGGTTCTTGCCGAGCCCCGCGGGCGGCCGGGGGGCGCCGAAGACGTCGTCCCCGCCGGCGCCGGCGGCAAGCGACGGCGCCGCCCGCAGGCCGGTGGCGGTACCGGACGGCGCCACGCCGTTGACCCGGACCGTGGGCGCCAGCTCGTTGGCCAACTGGCGCACCATGCCCAGGGCGGCGTGCTTGGAGGCAACGTAGAGGGTGCCGCCGCTCACGTAGTAGGACGACGTGGACAGCGTGAACACCATGTTGCCCCGGGTCTTCATCAGCTCGGGTATGGCGGCCTTGGCCCCCAGGAAGTAGCCCTTGACGTTCACGCCCAGGACCTCGTCGTAGCCCTGCTCCAGCTCCTCGTCCGAGAGCTCCGCCAAGGGCCGCCGGGCGTCGTGGATCCCGGCGTTGCCCACGAACACGGTCAACCGGCCGAACTCCGACACCGCCGCGGCCACCGCCCGCCGGTTGTCCTCCAGGCTGCGCACGTCGCCGGAAACCACGGCCACGCCGCCGCCCACCTCACCCTTGAGCGCCGCCAGCCGTTCCCCGGAAAGGTCGAAGGCCACCACCTTGGCGCCTTCTTCAACGAAACGCGCCACCACCGCCTTGCCGATCCCCGACCCCGCCCCGGTCACGACCGCCACCTCGTTCTCGAGCCATTGCATGGACGTTACCTCCTTTAGTGTGGCCTGTACCATACCAATCACCAGCCCGGTTCGGAACCGTCCGCCGTCACCCCGGACTTGATGTGTCGGCGCCCTTCCAAAACACCCGTTCGTCCTGAGCGTAGCGCCGCGCCAGCGGCGCGAAGTCGAAGGGCGCCATCTTGCCCGGCGGCAATGGATCAGCGCTTCCTTGACTCTTCCACGGGCGCGGGGATAGAGTCGGTTGAGCGGACGGCGAGTCCATGACGGTACGATTCCCCACCACCGGCGCCATCGCGGGCGATCTCTACGGCATGGTGTTGCGCGAGCTTACGCTGTGCAAGACCACGTCCGAGGAGACCGTGGTGATCTTCACCGACACCCGGACCAACACCAACTACGCCGCGGCGTTCCTGGCCGCCGCCAAGGAATTGGCCGGCAGCGCCTTCGAGATCAAGATTCCGCTGCTGCCCGGCACCGCGGGGGGCGACACCGACGTGACGCCGGTGGTGGAGATCCTCAAGACGGCACAGCTCGTGGTGGACCTCACCACCGGCGGCGTGCTGTACCTCTACAGCAAGCGTCTCGCCGACGTGCTGTCCGGCGGCACCCGGGTGCTGCAGGTCCGGGGCACCGAGGACCAACTCCGGCGTTGCTTTCCGGACGAGGCGGTGCGGCAACGGACGCTTGACGGCGCCCGGAAGCTCGAGCAGGCCGGGGAGATACGGGTCACCACCGGGACCGGCACCGACCTCTCCATGCGCAAGGACGGCCGGCGCGGCGTCACCCAGTACGGCATCAGCGACGTGCCCGGACGCTGGGACAGTTGGCCCTCGGGTTTTCTCTACTGCGCGCCGCTGGAGGACAGCGCCAACGGCACGCTGATGCTCGACCCCGGCGATCTGCTGGTGATGTTGGGCCGCTACGTACAGGAGCCCGTGCGCATCGAGGTGAAGGAAGGACTCATCACCGGCGTCGAGGGCGGCGTGGACGCCATCCTGCTCAAGGAGCACCTGGAACAGTCGGGGGATTCCGAGGCCTTCATCATCTCGCACATCGGCTGGGGCACGGACGCCCGCGCCCGTTGGGTGGAGGTGGCTCAGCGCGGCACCGAGGAAGGAGCCCGGGACGCCCGCTCGACCTACGGCAACGTGCAGATCGCCTTCGGCGCCAACTACGCCCTGGGCGGGAAGAATACCACGCTGGCCCACGAGGACCTGATCCTGCGCCGGGCCGCATTCCATCTCGACGGGGAGATGATCGTCGACGACGGCAAGATCATCCCCGAAGAGCTGCGATGACCGGCTGAGGCACGAAGAGTCCCTGTCGCCCCACGGCCCGGTGTGGCCGGCCGCGGGGTTCAAACCCGCCCCTACAGGAGGGAAATGCCCATGAGCCTGACCATCAAACCCGTCAGTCCCGCCATCGGCGCGGAGATCGAGGGCCTGGACCTGCGGCAGCCGCTGGACGGCAAGACCCGCGAGGCCATCCTGGACGCGTTTCACGAGCACGTCCTCCTGCTGTTCCGGGGCCAGGACCTGACGGAACTGCAGCAGACGGCTTTCGCCCTGACCTTCGGCGAGCTGGGCAAGCGCACCGTGGGGGCCCGTTTCGTCAAGTCACCGAAGGATACCTACGCCAACCCGATCATGATGGTCACCAACCGCAGCGACGACGGCCCCACGGGCAACACGGCCTCCTTCGGCGACGGCGAGATGTGGTTCCACCACGACACCTGCTTCTACCCGGTCCCCAACATCGTCACCATGCTCTACGGCATCGAGGTCACCAGCGAAGGGGGGCTGACGCGGGTTTCGAACATGTACCGGGCCTACGACAACATCCCCCGGGAGCTTCGCGACCGGCTGGAGGGCCGCACCGTCCTCCAGGTGTACGACTACAACCGCTACCGCATCGACCCCAACGTGGACATGGCGGGCGCCCGGAGCCACGCGCAGCCCATCTTCATCACCCACCCGGTGACGGGCAAGAAGGCGCTCTACGTGAACCGCACCATGACCGCGCGCATCGAAGGGATGGACCAGGCCGAGAGCGATGCCATCCTCGACCGGTTGTTCGACATCGCGGAGGACGACCGCCTCGTCTACGACCACGAGTGGCGCGTGGGCGATCTCCTGATGTGGGACAACCGTTGCTCCACCCACGCGCGCACGGACTTCCCGCCCGAGGAAAACCGCATCCTGAGACGCTGCACCGTGGCGGGGAAGGAACCGGTCCACGCGTGAGGACGGGAGTTTCGGAGACAAGGAGAAGACCATGAGCCTGACCACGAGACCGCTTTCACCGGCCCTGGGGGTGGAAATTCTCGGACTGGACGTGAGCCAGCCCCTGGACGGGAAGGTGCGGGACGAAATTCTCGCCGAGTTCTACCAGCACGTCGCGCTGCTCTTCCGCGGGCAGAACATGACGGTGGAGCAGCAGAACCGCTTCACCACCACCTTCGGCGACATCGGCAAGCGCACGGTAGGGCCGCGGCTGCGGAAGTCCGCCGACGACATCTACACGACGCCGGTGATGGTGGTGAGCAACATCAAGGAGGACGGCAAGCCGCTGGCGGGGGCCTCCGCCAACGGCGACAGGGAGATGGGATTCCACCAGGACACCGCGTTCCACGAGATACCGGACCACGTCACCATCCTGTACGGCATCGAGGTGTCGACCCAGGGCGGCCATACCATGGTAACGAACCAGTGCGCCGCCTACGACAATGTCCCGGCGGACCTCAAGGCGAAGCTCGATGGATGCCAGGTGCTACAGGTCTACGACTACCAGCGGCACACGGTGGACGCCGACATCGACCTCAGCGGCGCCCGCTACTACGTGCAGCCCATCTTCATCACCCACCCGGTGACCGGCCGCAGGGCGCTCTACGTGAACCGCATGATGTCGGTGCGCATCGAGGGGATGGAGCGGGCGGAGAGCGACGCCATCCTCGGCGAGTTGTTCGATATCACCGAGGACCCGAGCGTCCGGTACGAGCACATCTGGGAGGTGGGAGACCTGCTGATGTGGGACAACTTCTGCTCCATCCACGCCCGCACGTTCTACCCGGACACCGAGCGCCGGCTCTTGCGCCGCACCACCGTGGCCGGCAAGGACCGGCTGCACGCGTGAGGCATCGCACGCGGCCCGCGCACGGGCGGGTTTGAAACTTGGCCGTGTAGGGTATTTTCTACCGCCAGCCGCCCGTAACTAACTGAAAACGAATAAGAAAACTCTCGCCTTGAAAGACGGGATGATTCGCTCACGAACAATCAACACATGGTCAACACCGCGTGTCCACCGCCGCTGCGCAAACCCGGCATCTCCCGGCGCCCCATGGCGTCGATGCACCGATTCGGTGCAATAGCCGATCTCGCAAGGGCACGGCGAAG
>JAPOQB010000362.1 GCA_026710965.1 Deltaproteobacteria bacterium
ATCCGTGGTCAAGGACCATCCGGATTCCGAGCACGTTGCGGATGCCCGCAAGAAACTCGCCGAAACCCGGGTCCACCTGGCGGAGCGTGAGGTATACGTCGGCGACTACTACCTGAGGGAAGAGCAATATCCGGCGGCCCGTGAACGCTTCGAGAACGTGCTGCGCGACTATGGCGACACGCCCGCGGCACCCAAGGCCAAGGCGGCGTTGACCCGGTTGGAGGCGTTGGAAAAGGCTGCTCCGCGGGACCGGGCCGTCCCGGACCGGCTAGCCGAAGTCAAGGCCCCGGCCCAGGAGAGTGGCACGCCCGAGCCTGCCCGTTTCGTCACCAAGCAGGGCTACGAGTACGAAGATGCGGTTCGAAAGAAGTGGTACGATTTCCTGAACCCCTTCTCTCGTGGCCGCGACACGGAGGAAGAACCGGTCGAGACCGCGGCCACCCAACCGGATGCCGCCGGTGAGTCGCCGGCTCCCGCCGAAAGAACGGCCGCTGCCGAAGCCGCCGCTCCCGCCAAGAAGAAGCGGGGATTCTTCAGCTTCCTCAATCCGTTCTCGTCTTCCGAGGAGAAGGCGGAAGAACCGGCAAAGGCCGCCCCGGCTGAAACGGCGTCCGTCAAGGCCGTGGTGGAAAAGGTCGATGAGGCCCTCGGGACACAGGGGTCTTCAACAGGCGCCGCCCCCAAGCCCCCGGTGAGCAGTCTGCCGCCGGAGGAGAAGGAGGCGGCCCCAACACCGGACGATCCGGCCGCGGTCCTGGGCGATATCGATGCCCGGCTCGGAGGCGAGACAGCGCCGGCCGGTACGCCGCCGGCGCCCGCCGCCGACCCTTCGCTGTTCTCGGCCAAGAAGCCCAAGCCCGCCGTCAAGAAAGCGGCGACCGAGGAAGCCGCCGGCTCCGGCTTGCTGGAGGGGATCGACCGGCAGCTCGAGCGGGAAGGGATCGACACGCGCAGGGACCTTCCGGCTCCGCCGGCCAGTCCGTAAGTCTCGGGCGCCGGGCCCGCCAACGCTACGGGTTACGGGCTGAATGCCGAAGCTCTGCCCATGGCCCGGGCGAGGCGCGCCTCCGCCACCTTGTGGTCGTAGATGGACCGGATATGGTCCGTCAGGGCGCGGCTGTTGATGACCTGGGCTTCGGTAATCTCGATGATCGAGCCTACCCCCACCTGGTAGCGGCCGTTGGCCAATTCCAGGTTCTCCTTGGCCGACTTCTTTTGCGCCTCGTTGGCCCTGATCCGCTCACCCGCCTCCTGGAGATTCAGATAACTTTCCTCCACCTCCAGGGCGATGCGTTGCCGTTGCTGGTCTTGCTGCGCCTTGATGACCGCGTAATCGCGCACGTGTCTCTCGATGTCGGGCTTGAGGGTAAAACCGGTGAAGAGGGGGACTTCCAGGGTCAACGCCGAACTGATGATATCCTGGTCGTTGTGCCACCGGCGGCCGTATTGCCCGTCGAAGCGGAGCCTGGGCATGCGGCCCCGTTTGACCACTTCAAGGGCTTCCTGCTGCGCCTGGAGGCGAGACTGGAACTCCTTGATCTCGGGCCGCGATTCGATCGCGGCCTTGACCGCGTCATCGAGTGACAGCGTCGGGGCCTGGACATTCACCTCGGTCGCTACCGGGCGTTCCGGGAAACGGGTCACTCCCATGGCGCCCTTGAGCCGGGCCCACGCGATCCTGACGCCGTTCTGGGCCCCGATGAGCCCGGCCTTGGCGGCGAAGAGGCCTGCCTCGGCACGGGCGACGTCGATCTTCGGCCGCGTGCCCACCTCGAAAAACCCCTGGGCCTGGCGCACCAGGGTTTCGCGATCCTTGACCGTGTCCTGCTCCACCCGCACCAGCGCCGCGGCCCGGAGGTAGTTGAAAAAGGCCTGCCGCACCGAGAACACCACGTCCTCCGTGGAGGTCTGCCCGGAGAAACGCCGGG
Source organism: Deltaproteobacteria bacterium (assembly GCA_026710965.1). Classification (GTDB taxonomy): domain Bacteria; phylum Desulfobacterota; class Binatia; order UBA9968; family JAJDTQ01; genus JAJDTQ01. Next base: position 1,929 of record JAPOQB010000362.1, read on the forward strand.
CCTCCAGCGTGCCTGCCTCCCGGCGGACGGTGCCCTCGCGGCGGCCGAAATCGCTCACGATCCAGCTCACCTGGCCGCTCGTGTTGAAGAGGTTCTTGTCCGCGTTCGGGTTGTCGGTGACGGGCTTGTTCTCGTACCCGCCGCGGACCCCCAGCGTGGGGTAGAAGGCGGCCTTGGTTCTTTGCAGCACGGCCTCCTGCACCTTGATCCTTTCATTGGCGGCACGGATACCCGGATGCTTCTCCAGGGCGATGCTCTCGGCCTGCTGTAGGGTCAGCATTTCCGGCGCTGACTGTTGACCGTGGGCGGCCTGGACCATCGACAACAGCATGAAGGCGCCGATTCCCAGCACCGCGGTGCAGTTTTGGCGGCATCGCATAACGACCTCCTTGTGGCGCGTCTCCTCGCGCACATCTTCCAATCCCTGATTTCAACCCATCTCTATATCAGCGTCGCACCCTTCAACAAGGGGAAACGCAAATCCCGCCGGCCCTGTTTCGCGCCTTGAAACCTTCCTCCTAGAGAGAATACTAGCAATGAGAAGTTGTGCAAAAGACATGCCACCGTGCCCGGCCGACTTTCGCGGCCGTCACGTTACACGTTCGTTCAGGTCTGATAAATTCATGTCGATCATCAGGAGATCGGAGTGCCGCTGGATTCACTGACGGACAAGGTAGCGCTGGTCACGGGTGCGGGAAGCGGCATCGGCCGGGCGGTGGCCGTGGCGTTGGCCCGGGAAGGCTGCCGCGTGGTTCTTGCGGGGCGAAGGGAGGAGCCCC
>JAPOQB010000253.1 GCA_026710965.1 Deltaproteobacteria bacterium
CTGGAAGGCCTGCTGCACCTGGCGCGCGATGCTCCTCACGTCGAGGCCCAGCGTGCGGCCTTCCGGCTTGAGGCTGATGCGGAGTTCCTCCTTGCCCGCGACGAGGTCATCGCGGATGTCCCGTACCCCGGGCAGGGTCGCCAGGAAGCCCTTGACCTCTTCGGTCAGACGCCGCAGGCTTTCGAGGTCTTCGCCGATGACCCGGGCCTCGATGTCCGGGCCTCCGGGCCCGGCCTGGAGACCGAGGAACTGGAGCTTGGTGATACCCGGTATCCGCTCCATCTTCCCCCGGAGATCGTCGATGACCTCGGCCGTGGTCCGGTTGCGGTCGTCGCGCAGCTCCAGCGTGAGCTGTCCGACGTTGCTTCCCCTGATCACCCGGTTCACGTCGAGGAAGGCGATGCCGACGGTGGTGGCCAGGGACTTGAGCTCACCGGGAGGCAGGCCGAGCACGATGTCTTCGGCCTGAACGGCCACCGCGCCGGTGTCTTCCAGCTTGGCGTTGGCCGAAGTCTCGAAGTTCACGAAGAACTGGCTCGACTCGAACTCGCGAAAGAGCACGAAGGGCACCCGGTACTGGGCCGCGGCGGCCAGCAGCACGCTCGCCGCCACGATCACGGTCACCGCCACGTAGCGCCAGCGGACCGCGACTGCCAGGACCGTTTCGTAGGCATGGCGCAGGCTGGTCAACCACAGGCGCTGGCCGGGCACGTGCAGACGGCGGAGACCGGTCAGGCGCTCACGGCGGCGCAGCCGGGTCAGCCACAGACGCTCGCCGCGGCGAAGCTTGCTGGCATAGGCGGGCGTGATGACGTCCGAAAGATGCGAGGGCAGGATGAACAGCACCTCCAGCAGCGAGAGCAGCAGCGCGAAGGTCACCACGAAGGGGAGCGGCTTCAGGAAGAAGCCGATGGTTCCCGGGAGCAGCAGGAACGGGACGAAGGCGGCGACGGTGGTCAGCACGGTGGTGACCACCGGCCAGGCAACCTCGTAGGTGCCCTGGAGGGCCGCCTCCTTGGGTGGCAGGCCCTGCTCGACGTAGCGGTACACGTTTTCGGTGACGATGACCGCGTCGTCCACCAGCAGGCCGAGGACCAGGATCAGGCCGAAGGCGGAGATCATGTTGAGGCTGAGGCCGAAAACCGACATCAGGACCAGACAACCCATCACCGCGAACGGAATGCCGAGGGAGGTCAGCAGCGCGATCCTGCCGCGGACGAAGAGGCACAGCGTGGTGAGCACGATGGCCAGCCCGATGGCGCCGCTCTCGCCCAGGGTGCTCAGACGGTTTCGGATGAACACCGAGAAGTCATTGAAGACTCCGACGGAAACGGTCTCCGGCAAGGTCTTGCGGATTTCCGTCACGGAGTCGCGGACGCGTTCCGCGACACTGATGGTATCGCCGCTCCGCTCCTTGACGACCACGAGGTTGATCGACGGCTTGCCGTCGTAACGCGCCAGGAACGTCGGGTCCTCGAAGGACTCGCGCACCCGGGCGACGTCGCCCACCGTCAGGGCGTGCCCGGTACCGGTGGCGCGAAGGATCATGCGCTCCACGTCGCCCACGCCGCCGGCCACCCCCAGGGTCCGCACCAGCACCTCGCCCCGGGCGGTCTTCAGCGCGCCGCCGGGCACGTTGCGGTTCTGATTGCTGACTGCGGCGCGAATCTCGTCCAGGCTCAGCCGGTACTGGTCGAGCCGCTCGGGGTCGATCTCGATGAGTATCCGGCTCTCGCGGGTGCCGAAGATCGACACGGTCGCGACGCCGTCGACGCGCCTGAGCCGGTCCCGCACATCCTTGGCGATCTCCCGCAGCTCCTGCTCGGGTATGTCGGCGCTCAATGCGACGGTGATCACCGGGATGGTGGACAGGACCTCGCTGACCCGGGGCTCATCGGCTTCCTCCGGCAAGCCGACGACACGGTCCAGGGCGGCGCGTACGTCCCCCAGCGCCCGGCTCATCTCGGTGTCCGACTGCATCTGGAGGCGGATTTCGGACTGCCCCTCGCGGGAGGTGGAGAGCATCTCGTTGACGCCGTCGACGTTGCGGACCTGCTCCTCGATCCTGGCGGTGATGAGCTCCTCCACTTCTTCGGGTGAGGCGCCCGCGTAGCTCGTATCGACACGGACCACCCGGCGGGAGAAGTCGGGGAACAGCTCTCGCTTCAACCGGACGTAGGAAACCAGGCCGGAGATGAGGATCAGGAGCACCAGCAGGTTGACGATGACGGGGTTCCCGATCGAGAACTCGATCAGCTTCTTCATGAGGACAGATCCCGGCGCGTGACGACACGAATACGGGCGCCGTCAAGCAGCAGGCGCTGCCCGGCGGTGATCAGGAGGTCGCCCGGTTCAAGCCCCGCCGCGATCATGTAGCGCGGCCCGAAACGCCCGGCGATACGGATTGCGCGACGCGTCGCCTGGCTCGACCCCGGGTCCGCCACGAAGGCGGTGGGCTTGCCGTCCTGGTATACGACGCTTTCCCGCGGGATCAGAATGGCCCCGGTATAGCCGCGGACCGGGATGACGGCCTGCGCGAACATCCCCGGCAGAAGCTTGCCGCCCTCGGAGTTGGATATGAAGATCTCGACCGGAAAGGAGCGGGTCTGTTGATCCGCCCGCGGCCCGATGTTGACGACCCGCCCGGTGAACCCCTCCTCAAGCCCGCCAACGCGAACGTTGGCCACGACTCGAGAGTCGATCCGGTGAATGTCCGCGGCCGGAATGCGGATTTCGAGCTTCACGGTCTCGACGTCGGCCAGTTGGAAGAGCACCTGGCCCGGAGCGACACGTTCCCCCAGCGTCACGTTCTTGCGCGCGATGACGCCGGCGAAGGGCGCACGGATCTCGGTATCCCGCAGGGTTTCCTGCGTCTGTTCCAGTTGAACGTCGGCCAGGGCCAGGTCGGCCTCGGCGATGGCGTGGAGAGCTCCCGTCTCTCGCTCCCCGCTCTTGGCCGACTCGAGCTCCTCCTCGATGCGACGCCATGCCAGCTCCTGCCGCTCCGCCTGTTGGCTGGAAACCAGCTCTTTCTTCAAAAGCGTCGTGAGCCGCTCGTGTTCCGCGCGCGCCAGCCGCAACTGTTCGCGGTTGAGCTGCACCAGCTTGCGCTGGCGTTCGATGTCCACCGCGGCCTTGC
>JAPOQB010000164.1 GCA_026710965.1 Deltaproteobacteria bacterium
GGGGCCAGGGTGGCCTTCGACCCCGGCCAGGGCACCGGCGGCTGGAACGCGCCGCCGTTCGTACCGTGGCTGGAAGAGTCGATGAACCGCGCTTCCCGCGAGTTCTTCGGCAAGGACGCATGCGCCACGGGCGAAGGCGGCACCATCCCCTTCATGGCCATGCTGGCCGAGAAGTTCCCGGAGGCACAGTTCATGATCACCGGAGTGTTGGGCCCCAGGTCCAACGCCCACGGACCCAACGAATTCCTGCACCTCGAGACGGGCATGAACCTTACGGGCTGCGTCGCGCGGGTGCTGGAGGACCACTACAGGGCCGTCAACGCCCTATAACTCGAACACAGGAGGTTTGATATGGGATACCGCTGGTTGCGGAAACGAATGCTGCCGATCTTGTGCTGCCTGGTCATGGGTGCCGCTACGCTGGCCGCTCCGTCCGGCAGTCCGGCCGCGGAGGACATGTTTTTCAAGGGCAAGACCATCCGCATCGTGGTGGCATTCTCCGTGGGGGGCGGTTTCGACCTCTATTCGCGCACCATCGGCCGTTACATGGGCCGCTATATCCCGGGGAATCCGCGCTTCCTGGTACAGAACCGGACCGGGGCCGGGGGACTCATATCGGCCAACTACGTATACAGAAAGGCCAAACCCGATGGCCTGACCATAGGGAATTTTCCTGGAAGCCTTTTCTGGGCGCGTCTGTACGGACAAAAGGGAATCCAGTTCGTTTCCAGCAAGTACGAGTTTCTCGGGGTCCCGGAATCGACCATTTCCATTTGTGCGTTCACCAAGTCGAGCGGCATTACGGACATGACGAAATGGATGAACTCCCCCAGACCGGTCAAGTTGTCCGGCACGGGTCCGGGCAATTCCACCAACGACGGTCCCAGATTGCTGAACGCCGCGCTTGGCCTGCCCATCAAGCTGATCGAGGGGTATGGCGGCGCACCCGGGATGCTTCTGGCCGCCGAGAAGGGCGAGGTGGATGGTATCTGCGGACTGAGCTGGACAGCCTTGACCGCCACCTGGGGAGCGAAGTTCAAGTCCGGGGATGCGGTGCCGGTCGTGCAGATGTCGCCAAAGTCGCATCCGGAGCTTCAGCATGTTCCTCTGGACATCAGCTTTGCCAAGACCGACGAGGCACGGCTCCTCATCAAGGCGGGCATCCATGATCCCGCCAGGCTCACTCGAATTTACGCGCTGCCTCCGGGCACGCCCCCGGAACGCGTGAAGATGCTTCGAACCGCTTTCATGAAGACCATGCGGGATCCGGACTTCCTGGCGGACGCCAAGAAGACACGCTTGAACATCGACCCTTCGGACGGCGCCGAGGTGCAAAAGGTCGTGGACTCGCTGGACGCGCTGCCACCCGAAATGGTCCAGAAACTGAAAGACATTCTCTTTCCGAAGAAGTAGGATGGAGCGGATGCAGTCGGCGAAACTGCCGGGCCGGAGGCAGTGAGGTAACCAACCAAGGGGGGACCAGGACATGATCTACAGGAACGGGCGCAAGCGTTTGTCACGTTTGGCGATGTGCGCGGCAATGGGCGTGGCCTTGACGGTGCCTACCGTCGCCGCGGCGGCGGATGCCGTGCAACTCCGGCTCGCAACGGTGGGAATCGGTTCGGCCTGGTACAGCTATGGCGCCGGCATCGCTGACCTGCTGAAGCCCAATCTTCCCAAGGGCTCGACCGTGGACGTGCTGCCGATTGCCGGTACCTTCGGGAACATAAAGCTGCTGCAAAGCGGCGAAACCGAATTGGCTCTCAGCTTTCCCATGGCGGGCGCCGAAGGCTGCGGCGGGTTCGGCGCGTTCGACAAGAAGCAGGACAAGGTGCGCGGGCTCATGGGCGGGCTCGACACGTACTACTACGGCACTTTCATGACGGTGAAGTCCGGAATCAACTCATGGGAAGAGATCGCCGGCGGCAAGGCACGGCTAGCCACGACCAAGGTCGGCGGTTCCGGCGAGATGGGCTTGCGCCAAATCCTCGGTCTTTACGGGAGCAGTAAAGCGGGCGTGGCCAAGAAGGGCGGCAGTGTCAAGTCACTGGCGCGCACGGCCACGGCCGCCGCCATCGGCGACGGCAAGGCCGACGGTTGGGCTCACGTTGTGACCAGGGGACATCCGGTGGCCACCGAGCTGACCACGCTCACGGACATGAAGATGCTGCCGCTCTCCGACAAGGTGATCAAGGGAATGGTCGAGAAGCACGGCTGGGTGGAGGCCGTGATTCCGCCCAACACCTTCAAGGGCCAGACCGCGCCGGTCAAGACCGTCAAGGCGGCCACCAATGTCCTGATTCGCGCGGGCGTGTCCGACGAGGTCGCTTACATCGCCACCAAGACCATCATCGAGAACGCGGCCAAACTGAGGCTGATCCACGCCGGCCTTTCGAAATTCGACCCGAAGGGCGTGGCCAAGGCCGGGCTCGTCGGCAACTGCCCGTTCCATCCCGGCGCGATCAAATACTACAAAGAGAAAGGCATGATGTAGCCTTCGAAGCCCCGTTCCCACGATGGCTTCGCCCGGATTGCCCTTCGTGTTACCGACCATACCGGCACGCGTTGTCCGCTACGTCTATGCGGGCACCGCGCTGGTATGGTGCTTCGTGCAGTTCCTGCCGTTGTACACGGGGGGATACGAGTACGAGAGCGTACTGCTGAGCACGCACGTGGGTTCGGCGGTGGCCATCGCGCTCGTGGTCAACGGAATCGCGGGCGCCAGGCGGCGCGAGGAGGAAGGCGTTCCCCTTCTCGACATGATTCTGGTGGTGGCCGCTCTTGTGTGCGCCGCGTATTTCGTCAGTCAGGGGCAGAGAGTAGCGGAGCGCACCGAGGGCGTGGACGCCGTCTACGCTCTCGACTACGTCGCCGGGATCGTTTTCATTGCGGTCCTGCTTGAAGCATGCCGGCGGGCGGCCGGCACCACGCTCATGTTGGTGGGGGCGGTGTTCATCGCATACGTCTTCACCGGACCCTATCTGCCCGACCTGATCTCCCATCGGGGACTATCCCTCAAGCGGTTTATCGACCTTCAGGTGCTGTCGACCTCGGGCATGTTCGGAACGCCGGTCTCGGCGTCGGCGAACATGGTGTTCTACTTCGTACTGGTCGGCGCATTTCTCGAACGTTCGGGAGCCGGCAAACTGTTCGTCGACATCGCCTATGGCGCCACGGCCCGGTCCTGGGGCGGCGCCGGCAAGGCGGCCGTCATCGCCTCTGCCCTGTTCGGGACCGTTTCGGGCAGCGCCGTCGCCAACGTGCTGCTCAGCGGCCTGATGACCATCCCGTTGATGATCCGTTCGGGCTTCAGGCGCACGCTTGCCGGTGCCATCGAGGCGACGGCATCCACCGGGGGACAGCTTGCACCACCCATCATGGGGGCGGCCGCCTTCATTCTCGCCGACGTCGTGGGCGTGCGCTACGTCGAAGTCGTGTCCGCCGCCGTCGTGCCGGCGATCCTGTACTACACGTCGCTATTCCTGCTGGTGCATTTCTACAGCCTGCGGAACGGGCTCAAGCCCGATCTTGATCTGCCGATCCGGGAACACCTGGCGGGACTGGCCGAGCGGTGGCATCTGCTGATTCCTCTCGGCTTCATGATCTACCTACTCATCTCTCAATACTCCTTGATGACCACCGGTTCCTACACCATCGGCCTGATCGTGCTGGTCAGCCTGGTCCGCAAGGCGACCCGAATGAGACCGGGCGTGATTTTCGAAGCCATAACGGGTGGAGTGCGCTCGGCCTCCGAGGTGGCGATTCCTTCGGCCATCGCCGGCATCATCGTTGGGACCCTGGTCCATACAGGCATGGCCCTGCGACTTCAGCGCTGGCTTCTGGATATGGCCGGCGACTCGCTCGCCATATCGCTTGCCGGGGCCATGGTCCTCACCATCATCCTCGGCATGGGGATGCCGACGGCGGCGGCCTACCTGGTTTCCGCCATCCTGGTGGCGCCGGCCCTCCAGACTCTCGGCGTGCCGGCTTTGCCGGCGCACCTGTTCATCCTCTACTTCAGCATCCTCTCGATGGTGACGCCGCCGGTGGCGTTGTCGGCCTTCGCCGCGGCAGGGATCAGCGGCGCCAGCCTATGGGGCACCGGGGCACGGGCCTTTCTCCTGGCCGTGCCCGGGTTTCTCATCCCCTATGCGTTCACCCTCAATCCGGCTTTGCTGCTGATGGGCGAGGCCCAAGAGATCCTGCAAGTGCTGGCCACCGCCGTCATCGGCGTGGCGGTGATGGCCGCCGCATCCGGCGGCTACTTGTTCGGCCCCCTGTCCATGGTCCTCCGCGTACCCCTGTTCGGCGCGGGACC
>JAPOQB010000303.1 GCA_026710965.1 Deltaproteobacteria bacterium
GAGGATGAGCCGGCCGGAATCGACACGCGAGAGGGCCGCGAGTTACTCAAGCCCCTGGCCGACGCGTGTGGAGAGGACCTGGAACGCTTTCTGTCCGAGCTTGCACTGGGCACCCAGGTGGACACCTGGGACCCCCGCGCCGACCGCATCTCGCTGCTGACCCTTCACGCCGCCAAGGGACTCGAGTTCCCCGTGGTCTTCATCGTCGGCTGCGAGGACGGCCTGCTCCCCCTGACCTGGGGAAAGGCCGGACCGAAGGACCTCGCCGAGGAGCGCCGCCTCTTCTACGTCGGCGTCACCCGCGCCAGGACCAAGCTCTACCTCTGCCGCGCCCGCAAACGGCGCTGGCGGGGAAAGGTCCGTGAGATGCCCCCTTCTCCCTACCTCGCCGACATCGAGGAACGGCTCCTGGAGCAAAGCCGGGCGCGCCCCGCCGGCGCGCGGACCCGGAAGCAGGACAACCAGTTGGACCTGTTCTCGTAACCGGCCCGGTCGACACCTCGGACCAAAAACGACCCGCCAACAGTGGCAACGGCTTGACTCCGCTCGAAGTTCAGGAAAAAATTGAGATTGCAGCCGGTTTCCACACGGGCACGGAACCCGGCAGCCTGTTCCCGGCGGCAAGTACCGTGACGGACCGCGACCCTGGACCCCAGGCTTGCATCCAATGACCCATGAAGGAGACGCCATGTATGCACTGAGATTGGCACTGGTTGGCCTGATCGCCCTGGCTCTTGTCGGCTGCACCAGCAATGCCGGAGAGAAAGAGAGCGCGGGAACGCTGCTCGGTGCCCTGGCCGGTGGAATCGCCGGCTCCCAGGTCGGCAAAGGCCGCGGAAAACTCGTAGCCACGGGCGTCGGGACATTCCTGGGCGCCATGCTCGGCAGCGAGATCGGCAGATCCCTCGACCGCGCCGACCGATTGGCCATGCAGCGCACAACGCAGCAGACACTGGAAAAGGCGCCGGTGGGCGAAACCTCGACGTGGAAGAACCCCGACTCCGGCAACCAGGGTACGATCACCCCGAAGAAGACCTACAAAAAGCCGGACGGAACCTACTGCCGTGAGTTCCAGCAGACCATTACCATCGGCGGCCGTACCGAAGAAGCCTACGGCACCGCCTGCCGCCAACCCGACGGAAGCTGGAAGCTCGTCTCGGCGTAGAAGCCCACGTCGCCAAGGGCAGTATCGGGTTTTTTCAAACGGCAAGGGCTACCGCCCGGTAGCCCTTGCCGTCACTGATCTCCTGCCGTCCACACGCGATGCATCATCGCGACTCGCGATGCGCCCTCACGTAACTTTCGAGCACGCGATTGATCCGCGTTTGGTATCCCCTGCCTCCCGCCTTGAAATAGTCCAGCACCGAGCGCTTGACGCGCATGGTGATCTGCGCCGTGGAATCCGGCTCGACGAGCTCCGCATCCTTCCAAAACGTCTCATCCAGTTCCGGAATATCGCTGAAGTCGATGTCGGCGTCCTTCGTGGCCGCTATCTGTTTGGACGTGAGGGGCTTATCGTGCCTTTTCATGGTAAGCCTGCCTTTCCTTGCGGGACGCTGGACGGGCCGAAATCAGACGGGTACGCCCGGCACGTTCGGTGTGGGCCACCACGATCAGCGCTCCGTTCTCCAACTCTCCAATGCTGACGCAGCGGGCCTCGCCGTAATCCTTTCGGTGGTCATGACGGGTCAAGATGGGCCTGTCGAAGATGCGACTTGCCGTCTCGAAGCTAACTCCGTGTTTCCGGATATTGACTCGATTCTTGGGTTCGTCCCATTCGAAGATCATATACGTACAGAATATAATTATAACTATCGCAAGACAAAGCTCCGGTCAACGCTTCAAGACGGTGGCGCTCGTACGATGCGTTAGAAGCGTCCCTCGGAAAAGCGTCTACAACCCCACCACCTTCCACACCACCCCCGCGTGCAGCGGCGCCCCCATGACGACGATGAAGACGACGTACACGAAGGTCCAGGTGACGGCGGTGATGGTGAGGGTCATGCGCCAGCTTTCGGAGGAGCGGAGGCGCATGAACGCGATGAGGAAGATCGGGATGGCCACGAGGTAGCCGAGGAAGTAGATGAGGGCCATGAGCAGCAGCAGCCAGGCGGTGAAATTGAGCTCGCGGCGGTAGATGCTGCTGGAGGGGCGGCTTTCCTCGGCAGGTTCGGCGGCCGGGCCGGTGTCGATGCCGAAGAGGTCGTATTCCTGCAGGAAGCTGAAGCGGCGGGCTACCGCGGGGATCATGTCGATCAAGAGCTGGAGCAGGGTGAGCAACAGCGTGGGGACGGCGATGATCACCGGCACCAGACGGGCTCGCGGCTGGTAACCTAGGGACAGGACCAGGAAGACGAGGACGAGAACGAACACGCCGAGGGTGAAAAGAGTCCGGTCGTTCAGCTTCACGGGTGCACCTTACGTCGAACCGGCGGACGATACGGCTTGCTTCAGGCGTCTCTCTGGGCCAGCTTCAGCGAGAGATCGGACCTCTGGATGTGGACCTGCCGCAACTCCCGGGCCCCGGCGAGCTGCTTCACCAGCACCGAAACCGGACGGGTCGCGTCGAGGAACTCCCTGGGAGCGCCGGCAGCCAGCATTTCCTTGACCGAATCCGGGCCGGCGACGACCCGGATCACCAGCTCCTCGTCCGTGACGCCTGGGCCGCCGAACTTCCGCCGCACCTCGTTCAACGTGTGCTCCGGCCAAGTCCAGCTTCCCCATTCCCGAGCCCGCGGCCGGCTCAGGATCTTGTCCTTGACCTCCGGGTCCATAAGGCGGGCGCCCTCCTCGCCCCAATATCCCAGGGCATACTGGATGCTCTGGTCGGTGACCTCCTTGTAGCGTTCCCCGGCCATGACGTTGACGGCCGCCTGGGTGCCAACGAACTGCGCCAGCGGCGTCACCATGATGGGATAGCCGTACTCCTCGCGCACCCGGCCTGCTTCCTCCAGGGTCTCCTCCAGCCTGTCGCCCATGCCGACGGACTCGAGCTGATAGCGCAGATTGGAGATCATCCCGCCGGGCACTTGGTGCAGGTACTGGGCGGAGTCGTACTCCCTTGGCGCACCGATGGGGAAATTCTCCTGCGCCGCCACGCGGTTGAAGTGCTCCTCCACCGGCCTCACCGCCTCCAGGTCCACCATCGGCGTGAACCCCAGGGCCTCGGCGTTGGCCGCCACGTTGAAGATGGAGGGCTGCGACGAGCCGTTGGCCAGGGGCGGAATGGCGGTGTGGAGCGTCTTCACGCCCAGTTTGAGGGCCTCGACGTAGTTGAAGGGCGCGAGGCTGTTGTTGCAGTGGGCGTGGAACTCCAACGGGATGTCGCCGATGTTGGCCATGACGAGCTTGAGCATCTCCCGCGTGCGATCGGGCGTCAGCAGCCCGCCCACGTCCTTGAAGCAGATCCGGTACGGACGCAGCGCCGCCAACTCGCGTGTCTTCCGCTCATAGTACTCGTTGGTGTGCTTGGGCGACACCGAGTAAATGATGTTGCCCACCACGTCCATACCCCTGTTTCCGAGGAACTCGAGCTCCTTTGCCAGCACGTTGTAGTCGTTCCACGGGTTGGACGAGCGCGTGAGCGTGATGCCGTGGGCGATGACGCATTCCAGCAGGAGACGGCGAATGCACGGGGGAATCGGCTCGAAGCCGGAGCCGATGCCGCCGTGGTACCGCAGCCGTGTCCTGGAGAACTCCTTCACTCCCAGCCGCACCCAGTCCCAGGGGTTCTCCTTCAACTCGCGCACCTGTTTGATGATGCTGGCGAAGCCGAAGAACTCCATGGACTCGAAGCCGCAACGGTCCATCTGCCGGGCCGCGCCGAGCATGTGGCCGATGCGCATGCGCAGGGCCCAAAGGCTCAAATGCCCGTCCCTGAGGGTGGTGTCGATGAAACGAATCTCGCTCATGTCCGTCCGTTCATGGTGTCCCATGTCACCAACGTACTCGTACCGCGGGAGACAGGGTCAGGCGCGCAAGAGGCGCAGCCAGGATGCCAGGGAGTCGACGTTCTCCA
>JAPOQB010000161.1 GCA_026710965.1 Deltaproteobacteria bacterium
CAATGGCGATGAATTCGTGGATGCACGGCCAGGGCAGCCCCCACCGGTCCCGCCCCTCGGCGAGCTCCCGGATGCGGTACCGCGCCGGCCCGTGCCATTCCGAGTCCGCCCGGTGTGCGTACACCAGGATGTTGGTGTCGATTAGGTAACTCACACCTTGCCACCTAGTTCGCGTGCGCTGACAGGGACGCGCATGTGGTACCTAACTTGCTGTATTGACACGGTTTTACGGTTCCACTAGGATGTATCTCGTCCGACACTGACACCCTCACGTAGCCGCACCCAGACCCCACTTTTGACCTCCTCTCGCTACCCAGACGCTTACGGCACCGGAACCGGCCAGATCCGCCGGATCCAGTTCGCAGGAGCACCGCACCATGGCTCAAGCCCAGTACCGCACTCTCTCCAAACGCGTCTTGGACCGCCTGTCCGTCAATGGCAAGGATGCCATCTTCTGGGATCACGATCTTGCCGGGTTCGGCATCCGAGTCTATCCGACTGGCAAGAAGGTCTTCGTCGTGCAGACCCGCGCGTTCGGTCGGTCGAAGCGCGTAACGCTCGGCCGGTATCCCGAGCTCACGCCCGACGCGGCCCGAAAGAACGCCACTGCGGTCATCGCCCGAATCAAGAAGGGCGAGCCTCCGGTCGCGCCGGAGCCGGCGCCCGTCCCCACCGTCGCCGACCTCGCCGAACGCTATCAGCGCGAATACGTCGAGATGCACTGCAAGCCGGCGACGGTGTCGCACTACCGGCTCATGCTGCGCAAGCACATCGTGCCCGCGCTCGGTGACCGCCTCGTTGCGGACGTGGAACACAAGGACATCCTGAGTTTCCACAACGGACTGCATCACATGCCCACGGTGGCGAACCGGGCTGCCGACATCCTGGTCAAGATGTTCAACCTGGCGGATGCCTGGGGTTGGCGTCCCGCCGGAAGCAATCCCTGCAGGGGCGTAGCCCGCTTCAAGGTGGAGAAGCACGAACGGTTCCTGACTCGCGAAGAGCTCCACCGGCTCGGGGAAGTTCTGCGGGTGGCACCGGCCGAGCGCCTCGCGTCCGTCCACGCGGCGGCGGCTATCCGCCTCCTCGTGCTGACCGGGTGCCGGCGCAACGAAATCCTGTGTCTCCGCTGGGACGACCTGAACTTCGACACCGGCGAGATGCGGCTCCCGGACAGCAAGACGGGTGCGCGCACGGTTCCGATGGCGTCGGCGGCGGCTGACGTGCTGAAAGGCCTCCCGCGTACCCCCGACAGCCCGTGGGTGTTTCCGGGCAAGAAGAAGGGCACCCGTCTGGTCAACGTCAACGACTCCTGGGAACGCGTCCGAAGACGCGCCGGCCTCAACGGCGTTCGCCTGCATGACCTGAGACATACGTTCGCGTCCCGCGCCCTCGCGCTGGGTGAGGGCCTCCCGATGATCGGAGACCTGCTTGGTCACCGGATGGTGAACACGACGGCGCGATACGCGCATCTCGCCCGGGACTCGGTGCGTGATTCGAGCGCGAAGATCGCCGCGGACATCGGGGCGAGGATCATGCCGTCCAACGGCCGGTAGTGCGGCTGCCCAACGGGTATCGAGAAAGGAATTCACCCATGCTGTTAGCGGCCGTCAAGAACAGCGCATATTTGCTGGTCAGGAACGGCCGGTTTGGTCGGCTTGCGCAGATCGGCGGCTGAGGCAGGGCATCATTCAGATCAGCCGATCGGGCGGTCATCGGTTCCGAGCGGCTCTCCGGC
>JAPOQB010000159.1 GCA_026710965.1 Deltaproteobacteria bacterium
CTGCTCATGGGAGCGAGCATGTTCATCCAGCAGTGGATGTCCCCAACCCCCACCGTGGATCCGAACCAGCGGCGCATGATGATGATGATGCCGCTGATATTTACCGTCATCTTCGTGAGCTTCCCGTCGGGACTGACGATCTACTGGTTCGTGAACAACCTTCTGAGCATCCTTCAGCAATACTTGATCAACCGTAAAGAGCGCTGACAGCTTGGTACAAACACCAGGGCTGTCGAGCCCCGTTGAGGAGAGGTTTGTGATGACACAAGTGGAGACGGAGGGAGAAACCCTTGACGAAGCCATCACCAAGGCGCTGAACCTGCTGGGGGTCGAACGGGACAAGGTGTCGCTCGACGTCCTGGCAGAGGAAAAGATGGGCCTGCTCGGCTTTGGACGCCAGAACGCCCGGGTACGCGCCACCATCCGGGAGGGAGTAGCGGCCGCGCCGGACGATGCTCCGGGGGAAAGGCGCGTCGCCGGGGCGCCGGCCAAGCAGGCCAAAACGGAGCCGGTGAAAACCGGGCCGGTTGCACAAGAGCCCGACGACGGCGAGGCCGTCGAGGCCTCCGGAGACGGCGACGAGAGCCTCGTCGAGGCCCGGAAGGTCAGCGTCGAGGTCCTCGCGGAGATACTCAGGCTCATGGGCGTGGACGGGGAGGTGGTGGTCAAGTCCGGCAGCGCTCCGTCGGAGTTCGTCCTCGACATCCAGGGTGAGGACACCGCCCTCCTGATCGGCCGTAGGGGTCAGACCTTGGAGGCCTTGCAGCATATCGTAAGTCGAATCGTGGCCGATAGAATCGGCCCGGACGGCCCTCAGCCGGTGGTGGACGCGGAAGACTACCGCGGAAGGCGTGTGAGGTCTCTGGAGGACATGGCATTGCGCATGGGCGAGAAGGCCAAGCGCAGCCGGAAGACCCAGGAGATCGACGCCCTCAGCGCCCGGGACCGGCGTGTCGTTCACCTGGCCCTGAAGGACGATCCCTGGCTCACCACCAAAAGCCTCGGCCAAGGCGCCTTCCGCCGGCTCCTGATCGTCCCCGAAGGGGACCGGAAGGGGTCCGACACGGAAACCGCCGCCGACGATCGGTAGAGTCATAAACAGTGACCGGGTTATTGACATGTACGCGTGCACGGATATAATTTTTATGTTGACCGGCTGACCGGTCAAAAGAACAATGCCTATCGTCGTCGACAAGGAGCGCAAGCGCTCGGAGATCCTCGAAGCGGCCATGCTCGTCTTTGCCCGCAAGGGCTTCCATCGTTCGAAGATGGAGGAAGTGGCGGCCGCCGCCAAGATCGGCAAGGGGACCATCTACGAGTATTTCGACAGCAAGCATCAGCTCTTGCAGGCGCTGCACGGCTACATGCTGTCCAAGCTCAAGGACTACTATGCAGCGGAGTTGAAGGACATCGAGGAGCCGCCCGAGATCATCCGGCGTTTCCTGGCCGCCGCGGTCGCGAGCTTCCGCGAATGGGAGCCCTTCTTCTACGTCTTCTGCGATGTCTGGGCCGAGGCCGGCCGGGCCGAACAGCAGAGCCTCCTGCGCATTCAGTTGCGGGACGCGTACCGGTCCTCCATCGACGACCTGATGCTGGTCGTCGAGGCGGGAGTCGCCGGCGGCTTCTTTCACTGCGAACGGCCCAGGCTTGCCGCCGAGCACATCCTCGCGTGCGTCGACGGGCTGGCGCTGCATTGGCTGTACGATCAGGACGCCTTCGACCTGGACGAGATGACGGAAGCGCTGACACGGATGGTGATGAGGAGTCTGGGATGAAGATCCGTATCGCTGTATCGATATTGCTCATCCTCCTGGTAAGCGCCGTTACCGCCGTCGGCGTGTACGTCATCAGCGATGTCGAGCAGCAGCCCCGGGTGCAGCCGGCGGCCGCGCCGGTGCCGGTGGAGGTCGCCACGGTGGTCGCCACCGATTTCGTGCACCGGATCGAGGCCCTGGGGACCATCTCCGCCGTGCGCGAAGGTCCCGTAAGCGCGGAACTGAGTGGGCGGATCGTGGAGATTGCCCCGGACATCGATCTCGGCAGCGTGGTCGAGGCCGGCGCGCTGCTGGCGCGCGTGGAGCCCCGGGACTTCGAGATCGCCGTGCGGAAGGCGGCGGCGCAGGTGGCCAGCGCCAAGGCAAGGGTCAGCAAGGCCGCGGTGGACATCGAACGCCAGCGCAAGCTGGTGCAGCTCAACCGCGAACAGTTGCGGCTGGCGCGCGCGGAACACGAGCGGCTCACGACGCTTTTGAAGAAAGAGCTGGTTTCCAGCCAACAGGCGGAGCGGC
>JAPOQB010000157.1 GCA_026710965.1 Deltaproteobacteria bacterium
ACCCTTGACGTGCGAGGATGGCGGAATAGGCAGACGCGCTAGCTTGAGGGGCTAGTGCCAGCAATGGCGTGGGGGTTCAAGTCCCCCTCCTCGCACCACAATCCCTTCACGGTCGTTCCCATTTCAGTGCACGGCGCGAGCGAGGTCGTAGAGCGACGTCACGACAAAGGCGCGCAGGAACCAGAGGATGAAGATGGCCGCGACGGGCGAAACGTCGATGCCGCCGAAGGCCATGGGAAGATGCTGCCTGAGACGGTCCAGAACCGGGTCGGTCAGGTTGCACAGCATGCGCACGATGGGATTGTAGGGATCGGCGTTGACCCAGGAAATCACCGCACGGGCCACGATCACCCAAACGTAAAGAGTCAGCACGGTGTCGAGAACGCCCGCCAGCGCCGCCAGAAAATTACCTGCCACGAACATGTCCCCCGCCTCTGGTTGAGTTCTGCCTATTTCAACGGGCTCCTGGGCCCGAACAAAGCGGTCCCCACCCGCACCAGCGTCGACCCTTCGGCGACCGCCACCCGGTAATCGTGCGTCATGCCCATGGACAGCTCTTCCAGGGCCACGTTGGGAAGGCCGAGTTGGTTCAACGAATCACGCAGCTCCCGCAGCTTCCGGAAGTAGGGCCGGCTCGCTTCGGGATCTTCGGCGAACGGCGGAACGATCATCAGCCCCTTGACCCGGATGCGGGACAGACCGGACCCCTCCCGTAGCAGCGGCGCGAGCCCCTCCTCGGCCACGCCGGTCTTGGACCGCTCACCCGCGAGATTGACTTCCATCAGGACGTCAACGTCGCAGTTTCGTTCCCGGGCCTCCCGGTCCAGTATCCGGGCCAGCCGGAGATTGTCCAACGACTGAATGACCGAAAAAAGCCCGAGCGCGGCCCGCGCCTTGTTGCTCTGGAGATGCCCGATGAGATGCCACTCGGCCATACCCCCCACGGCCTCCTTCTTGGCCTGCGCTTCCTGAACGTAGTTCTCTCCCACAAGACGCACGCCCGCCTCGATGGCCGCGCGTACCGCGGGCGCGGGCTGGGTCTTGGTGGCGGCCAGCAGCTTGACCTGTTGCGGATCCCTGCCGCTCCGCGCCGCGACATCGGCGATCGCTTCCATGACCCGTTGGCAGTTACCCGTGATGTCGACCATGACCCCGCCACGTCCTGAAGCCTGTGCCGGCTGTCTCACCGAACGAACCGGCAAACACTTATACCTTGTGAACCCTTTCACTATAGCACGGCACCGTCCATCCCGCCCGCTGGATTCTGTTCCGCCGGACGACCTTTACCCCCTGGAGCCTGGCCTGTTACAATGAGCCCAACGCAGCTTCCGTCCCCATGCAACCATGAAAACGCTGGCTTGTGGCGCCGTTGTCCTGCTGATGTGGCTGTTCGTGGCTCCCGTCCACGCCGTCACGGGAGCCGAGGCGGAGTTCGTCCGCGCCTACCGGTCCTACTCCGAGGGCGACCATTCCCGGGCTGCGGCACTGTTTCGGAGCGCGCGGTCCGACGCCGGGTTCGTCCTCCAAGACTACGCCCTCTACTATCTCGCACGAATCGCCACGGACGCGGGGAAGCACGACGATGCGCGGGGCCACCTCGAAACACTGAAGAAGTCGTTCCCCAGGAGCATCTGGTCCACGGAGGCCTCCTTCCTGCGGGTCGAGCTCGACCTGGCGCAGAAGCGGCATCAGGCGGCCATCCGCGCCGCCGCCGCGCTCAAGAAGACGGTGTCCGGAAGAGAGCCCCGGGCCAGGGCCGCCTACTACCTGGGCCAGGCCCACGAAGCGGTGGGCAAGGACCGCAAGGCGTACGCCTTCCACCAGGAAGCGCGCCGGCGCGGGCCCCGCTCGGCCTGGGGCAACCGCGCCCGGGAAAGGGTCCGGGAGCTTCGCCGGAAGCACCCGAAACGGCTCGGACTCCGCAACGGCGACGCCATGCTGCGGGAAGCCCGGCAACTTCAAAAAGAGCGCGACTATCCCGCGGCCGCCGATCTGTACCAACGCATCCTGCGGGAGACCAACTACCGCCGGCTGTCCCTCGATGGGCTTGCCGCCGTGTACCGCAAGATGCGCCTGCGGGACGAGGAAGAACAGGTCCTGCGCCGGTACGTCCGGCACTATCCGAAACGCGACAGGGCCGGCAAGGCGCTTACCCGGATCGCCATCATCCAGTGGAATCGGGACGACAACGCCGGAGCGTTGAAGACCCTGCGGGAGTTCAGGAGGAAGTATCCCGGGCATATCCGGAAGCGCTTCGCCATCTACATCATCGGCCGCATCCACGAATCCATGGGCCAACGCGAGGCAGCGATCCGGACCTACCGGCTGCTCTTCGCGAAAGAGCACCGCTACAGCCGGTTCCGCAACGACGCGGCGTGGCGGCTGGCCTGGATCCACTACCGGAGAGCCGACCACAAGGCGGCCAGGGCCCTGTTTCGCGACATCGCCGGAAGGCACGGCAACTTCAGGCTGGCCGCCACTTTCTGGGAGGGCCGCACGGCCGAGAAGCTCAAGGAGTCCGTGGCCGCCCGGCGACTGTACCGGCGGGTGGTCAAGAAGGACCCGGACTCCTACTACGCGCTCCTGGCATCCCAACGGCTCCAGGGTCTCGGTGTCGAACTTCCGGACCCCGCGCCGCCCAAACGCGCCCGGAAAAAGGCCGGGACGCCGCGTCTGGGCGCGCGGGCCACGTTCCACCTCGCCCGGGCGCGCGCGCTGGCGCGTCTGGGCCTCCACCCGCTCGCGCATCCCGAGCTGGACCGGGTCCGCCGGCACTCCAAACGTACCACCGCCCTAAAACTGCTGCTCATGCGCGAGTACGCGCGGGCCCGGGCCTACCACCGTAGCCTCTCTCTGGCGCAGCAATCACCGCCGTCCCTCGAGACCTTGCGGCTCCAATATCCGCTGGCCCACTGGGATGCCGTGCGACGGCATTCAACCGAAAACGGGCTGGACCCCTACCTGATCTTGTCGCTCATGCGCCAGGAAAGCATGTTCAAGCACAAGGCCATGTCCCCCGCCAACGCGCTGGGGCTCATGCAGTTACTTCACGAAACCGCGCGCAAAGAGGCGTCGCTGATGGGACTGCCGGCGCCCGAGGTGCGCCAGCTATTCGATCCGGACCTGAACATCCAACTCGGCGCGCACCACCTCAAGGGCCTGCTCGAACGCTACGACAATAGTCAGGCCAAGGCGCTGGCAGCGTACAACGCCGGCAAGGAGGCGGTGGAACGCTGGACCCGGGACCTCGGGTCCGCCGACGACCTGGAGTTTATCGAGCGCATCTCCTACCGGGAGACGCGCGGGTACGTCAAGGCGGTGCTGCGGAACTACCACGCCTACAGGACCCTCTACGGCAAGGTCCCGCCCGAACGGGCCGGCAACCCGGCGAGCTGACCACCGTGGGCCGGATCATCCCCCATCACGGATCGAAGAGGTCGCGGCTCCGGTGCCAGTCTTCGATGGACTGGTCCGGATAGCCGGCGAAGTGGGGGTCCCGCTTGCCGGACGGGATCCTCACCCATCCCGGCGCGAACTCCACCATGATGTGGCACCGCTCGGGCGGGGCCGGCAGGGGGGTGTCGATGGCCGATGCAAACGGATGGAGCAGTTCCGGCCAACGCGCGCTCCATACCCAGAGCGCGCTGCCGCAACGGCCGCAGAACCGCCGTTCGGCGAGACTTTCGCCACCGTCCGCGAGCCGCGCCCGGTAGATCCTCAGGTGGCGTTTGCCTCGTACGACCAGGGTCTCCGCATCCCCACCGAGATTGATGGCGAAGCCGCCGCCCCCCGCGGTCTTGCGACAGATCGAGCAATAGCAGTGCATGTAGGGGCTCGGCGTTTTCGACTCGACCGAAAACCGCACCGCACGGCAGTGACACGAACCTTCGAGCATCATGGTTCTCCCACCTCCCGGTACGCTGGTGAAGGGGCGTGGCGAAGCGGCACGTCCCGCAATCGATGGCTGGACAGGCCGGGTATTGCACTACAAGACCATTTCAGATGTCAACGGAGACCGGAGACTCTTGCGGGGAGGTTCCGCCCCGCTTCGGTGGACAAATCCCTGCCGTTCTCTATATTGACCGGATGACCCCTGGACCCGCCGAGACCCGTAAACCCGCCGAGATCCTTTCGACCGGTGACCGCGCCACCTGGGGCGTCACGGCTCCGTCGATACTGACTCCCCGGCGACGCCCCCCGGACCGGGTCGCCTTCGGCATGGTCCGGACCCTGTTCGACCGTCCGCGCTGGCTCGAACCCTGTCATCTGTACGACGAAAGGGGCTCGCTCCTGTTCGAGGAGATCTGCGAGCTGCCCGAGTACTACACGACCCGCACCGAGGCGGCCATCCTCGAGCGCGAGGCCGGCACCCTGATGAGCCTGGCGCCGGTGGAATGCATCGTGGAGCTTGGCGCCGGCTTCTCGAAGAAGACCGTCCACCTGCTCAAGGCGCTGAGCCGGGCCCGGGGCCGGGGCACTTTCGCCGCGGTGGACGTCAGCGCCACCGCCCTCATGGCATCCAGGAGCATGGCCGAGGAACTGTTCCCCGAGCTCGCGTTCACCGGGCTCGAGGCCCGCTTCGAGGACGCCATCACCAGCATCGCCCCGGACATTCCCAAGCTCGTGGTGTTCCTGGGCAGCACCATCGGGAATTTCACTCCCACCGACATGCTGCACTTCTTCACGCACCTGTGCGACCACATGGGGCCCCAGGACTACCTGCTGCTCGGGGTGGACCGCATCAAGGAGCCGGAGATCATCGAGCGCGCCTACAACGACTCCCGCGGCGTCACCGCCGCCTTCATTCTGAACGCCTTCACCAACGTCACCCGTGCCACCGGCGCCGGCTTCCAACCGGAGAAAATCGCCTATCGCAGCACTTACAGCCGGGCGCGGGAGCGGGTGGAGATGTACGGCATCGCCACCGAGACCCACCGGGTGGAGTTCCCCCGGCACTCGGCGTCCTTCGTCTGGGAGAAGGGTGAAGGAATCCTGGTGGAGACCAGCCGCAAGTTCGACCCCGACGACCTGCAGGTGCTGCTCCGCTCCTTCGGGCTCGAGAGCCTGGGCCACTGGACCGACCCGAAACGGTGGTTCTCCTTGCTGCTTTTCCGCCGGAGCGCGCAGTCGGGCGGGATGGAGGCGAAATGAAGAAGATCCCCGATACGACGCCCGCGTACGATCTCACGGACTCCCGGTTCTGGGACGAGAAGGACCTGCGCACCGAGGTCGAGCGCGTCTTCCATCTCTGCGCCGAGTGCCGGCTGTGTGTGAAGTTCTGCGGCAGCTTTCCCAAGCTCTTCGACGCCATCGACTCGTACTGCACCGAGGAGGAGTTCGCGGAGGTGGATTCCACGAAGCTCAAGCCGGAGGACGTGGACGAGGTGGTGGACCTGTGCTTCCAGTGCAAGCTCTGCAACATCAACTGCCCCTATACTCCGGGGGACCACGGCTGGGCCATCGATTTCCCGCGGCTCATGGCGCGCGCCAAGGCCCAGCACGTGAAGAAACACGGGGTCTCGTTCACGGACCGGGTGCTGGGAAGCCCCGACCTGATCGGGAAGCTCGGCTCCGCCACCGCGCCCATGGCCAACTGGGGCAACGAGAACCGGGTGCACCGGTTGTTCATGCAGGGAGCTCTGGGCATCCACAAGGACAAGAAGCTGCCGCCGTTCGCGTGGAAGACCTTCGCCTCGCGGTTCCGCTCCGATCGCCACCAGCCCGAGGCCGAGCCCGTCGCCAGGGTCGCCTACTTCGCCACCTGTTTCGTCAACTACAACGAGCCGGGCATCGGCATGGACACGCTGGAGGTCATGGCGCGGAACCGGGTGGACGTGGCCCTCGCCTACCAGGAATGCTGCGGCATGCCGTCCTGGCACAACGGCGACATGGACAAGGCCAAGGCCCAGGCTCAACGGAACGTCGACTTCCTGACGCCGTTCGTGGCCGAGGGCCGGACCATCGTCGCCACCAACCCCACCTGCTCGCTGACCCTGCGCGACGAGTATCCCCGGCTGCTGGGGACCCAGGCCGCCCGCGACGTGGCCGAGCATACCACCGACCCCACGGCGTTCCTGTCCTCGCTTCATGCCGAGGGCAAGCTCAACCGCGACTTCAAGACCGGCCCGGGCAAAATCGCCTACCACCAGCCGTGCCACCTGCGGGCCCAGCGGCTGGGCAACAAGACCAGCGCCCTGCTGTCGCTCTTGCCCGACACCGAAGTCACCATGATACAGGCCTGCTCGGGACACGACGGCACCTGGGCCATGAAGCGGGAGAACTTCGAGGCCTCCATGCGCTGGGGGCGGCAGGCGTTCAGGGGCATCGAGGGCGCGGAGGCCGAAGTCGCCTGCTCCGACTGTCCCCTGGCCGCCATCCAGATTGAGCAGGCCACCGGGAAACATCCGCTGAACCCGTTGCAGATCCTGGCCAAGAGCTACCGGGGGGAAAGCTTTGAGGAAGCCGCGGGCTGACCAGCACCCGCCGCTTCCCGCCGCCATGGAGACCCGCGCGCCTTGACAGCCCGGGGGCCGTGTACTACTCGCAAGCTACCCGAAGTACCGACGAACGAGGAAAGGAATCGA
>JAPOQB010000515.1 GCA_026710965.1 Deltaproteobacteria bacterium
GACGTGGACGGCCGCCGGCCGGACTGGGGTACCTTCTTCCCGCGCAAGGTGCGGGAAATCATCGATGGGGACGAGCCGACGGAGATGAACCTCTTCATCGTCCGCACCCGGCTCTACCAGGCGGAGCTCGATCCGGCCGCGGCCGAAGAAGCCGGACGCCTTCGGACCTGGCTCGCCCGTCACGACTGACCAGGGTGCCTGTGAGGTTGCGGGCGGCGCGGCTGGTGGCGCCGGCCGGCGAACTCGTTGACGTAGTCGTTCACCCGGGTTACCGATAGCGACAGAAACCGCTCCATCGTCCATCTTCCTCTTCCTTGTCATTGATGGATGTCAATCGACACTATACACTCTACAAGTGATCAGGACATTTCGGCATCGCGGCTTGAGAGAGATCTATGAGCAGGGCCGTTCGCCGAAGGTGGCTCAGGAGCATTTGCAAAAACTGTTGCGCATCATAACGGCCCTAGACCGCTCCACTGGTCCGGAGGGAATGGATATCCCAGGCTTTCGACTGCACCCGCTCAAGGGTCGCATGCGGCGACACCACGCGGTGTCCGTCTCGGGCAACTGGCGGGTGACATTTCGGTTCGAAGATGGCCACGCCGTGGATGTCGATTATCTGGACTACCATTAGGAGGTGCCCTCGTGGCAATGAACAATCCTGTACATCCCGGCGCCATTGTGCGTGAAGACTGCCTGAAACCGCTGGGCTTGTCCGTTACCGAAGGCGCAAAGCGGCTCGGTATCGGACGTCAGACTCTTTCCAATCTGGTCAACGAAAAGGCATCCATCTCGATTGAAATGGCCTACCGCCTGTCGAAAGCATTTGGCTCCACGCCCGAAACCTGGCTAGCCATGCAGTTGGCCTTCGACCTTGCACGGTCGCGGCACTTGGAAAAGGAAATCAAGGTAGGAAGAATCGCTGCCGCGTAGGCCTTCATCGCTGTTCCCGGGAGTTTTTCGTCCAGTCCAACCGGAACCGCACGCCTCTCTGTACGTCGACGGAAGTCCTCCAGGAACTGATGCACGCCTACCTGCCGGTGGCCAGACTCGGGACGCTGGATGCGGCGATGTCGCTGGTCGTCCGGTCGCCCGTCGAGGTGTGGCCGCTGGAATACGAGGATGTCACCCTGGCCCGCCAACTCCATGAACAGTTCCCCGGGCTCGGAGCACGGGACCTCTGCCACCTTGCAAGTTGTCGCCGGCGCGGCGTGCGTGACATCAAGACCTTCGATCAGGCCCTCCATGCCGTCGTGGGGGTGGACCTCGCCAATCCCCCTTGACGCCCCCCGGCGTCGCGGTGGACCTCGCCAATACTCCTTGACGGCCCTCCGCGTCGGTGTATGATGGCCGCAGTCGAGTGCCCAAGGTGTGCATTGTCTAGTGCCAGGTCGTAAACCAGGAGGACGCATCATGGCTTCATCTCGTGACACGAGATCGGCCGTCGCCTCACCGGAACCTGCATCTTCGGACTTCACCGGCGTGATCGACGGTACTTTGCAGCGGCGGACGCTGCTCAAAATGATGGCTGCGGGCGCGGGCGCGCTCGCTTGGCCAGGGGGCATGGCGTACGGCCAGAGCGGCGAGAAGGTGCTCCGGATCGCCATGACCCTGTCGGATATCCCGGTGACCACCGGGCAGGCCAGCGGCGGGGCGGAGGGCGGCCGGTTCATCAACCGCTCCATCTATGACGCGCTGTTGACGTGGGATCTTTCCCAGGGCGACGGCCCCTCGGGACTGCTTCCCAACCTTGCCACGAGCTGGTCGGTGGACCCCAAGAACCGGAACCGCTGGACCTTCAAGCTGCGCAACGACGTCAAGTTCCACGACGGCAGCCAGTTCACGGCGCACGACGTCATATGGAATTTCGAAAAGTCGAAGAACCCGAATTCACCGCAATACGACCGGCTTCAGGCCAGGAACGCGGCCAACTGGCTCATCAGCGTGGCCAAGGCCAGGGCGGTGGACGACTTCACCCTTGAAATCACCACCAAGAGCCCCAACGGCACCCTGCTCTACGAGATGGTGAACATCTTCTACTCCAGTCCGCGACAATGGGAGAAGCTCGGCCGCGACTGGACCAAGTTCGCCTTCGAGCCGTCCGGCACGGGACCCTACAAGCTGGTGCAACTGGTTCCGCGCAACCGCGCCGAGCTGGTGCGCAACGCCGACTACTGGAACAAGTCCATGGTGCCGCAGCACGACCGGATGGTCCTGCGCCCCATGCCGGACGCCAACACGCGGGTGTCGGCGCTGCTCTCCGGGCAGGTGGACCTGGTGGAGGCGCTGCCGCCGGACGCCGTTCCCACGGTCAAGGGGGCCGGCATGCAGGTGACCACCAACGTCTACCCGCACATCTGGCCGTACATGGTAAGTCACTTGAAGAACTCGCCGTTCGGCGACATCCGCATCCGCAAGGCCGCCAACCTGGCCATCGACCGCGAAACCCTGGTGAAGTTCCTGGGCGGCCTGGCCGTGCCGGCGCAAGGAATGGTGACCCCGGACCATCCGTGGTTCGGCAATCCCACCTTCAAGATCAAGTACGACCCGGACGGGGCGCGGAAGCTCATGGCGGAGGCGGGATACAGCAAGAGCAAGCCCGTGAACGTCAAGGTGATGATGTCCGCGGCGGGCTCGGGCCAGATGCAGCCGCTGCCCATGAACGAGTTCATCCAGGAAAACTTCCGGGACGTCGGCATCAACATGTCCCTCGAGACCCTGGATTGGGAAGCGTTGCGGTCGCGACGTTTCGCCGGCGCCGAGGGGGACCTTAACAAGGGCGTCGACGCCATCAACTACAGTTGGTCGGTGCAGTACCCGGTGTTCGGCCTCATCGGCCAGACCTATCACAGCGAGAACCGCGTCAAGGGCTACAACTGGGGTCATTTCTCCGACGCCAAGGCGGACCAACTCGCCCGCAACGCACTGGACGCGTTCGAGGCCAAGGAACTCGACCGCCGTCTCGGCGAGCTGCATTCCTACCTGGTGGACAACGCGGTGTGGGTCTGGGTGGTCCACGACATGAACCCGCGGGGGCTGGCCGCTCACGTCAAGGGTTTCATTCAGGCGCAGAGCTGGTTCCAGGACTTCACGCGGATCCGTATCGAGAAGTAGCCTTGGACGCCTGTCCGGGTAAGCGAATCACAGTAGATTCCTGCATACCCGGACAGGCTCCCGGGGACGCATAGCCAATGCTCTGGTATGTTCTGCGGCGGTTGGCCTACGTCCTGCCGATTCTGCTTGGCGTATCCATCGTCTGCTTTTCCCTGCTTCACCTGGCGCCCGGCGATCCGATAACCGCAGTCATGCCGGAGTTCGCCTCCGACCAACTCATCGAGCAGATCAAGCGGGCGTACGGCTTCGACAAGCCGGTGCCGGTGCAATACCTGCTGTGGCTGTTCAACGTGCTCAGCGGCGATCTGGGGCTGTCGCTGGTGGCCAACCGGCCGGTGTGGGACGAGTTGGTCCCCGCCATGGTCAATACGTTCCAACTCGCCGCCTTCGGCATCGGCCTGAGCCTCCTGTGCGGTATCGGGCTGGGCCTTCTGGCGGGCTACACCCGCCGGTTGGTCACCGACCGGGCCATCACCACCACGGCTATCATCGGCGTGTCGGTGCCCCACTACTGGGTCGGGCTGGTGCTGATCGCCATCCTCGCCGTGATCCTGGGCCTGCTGCCCGCCATGGGCAAGGCGCCCCCCAGCGGCGGCTTCGGTCTTGACGACATCCGCCACATGATCCTGCCGGGCGTTACCCTGGCGTTGATCCCCACGGGCATCATCGCCCGGAGTGTTCGCGCCACCGTCATCGACGTCCGCAAGCAGGAATTCGTCCAGACGCTGCAGGCCAACGGACTGCCGCCGCGGCGCACGTTCCTTCACGTGATCAAAAACGCCTCCCCCACGGTGCTGGCGATCATCGGCATCCAGTTGGGCCATCTGGTGGGGGGATCGATCCTGGTGGAGACGGTCTTTGCCTGGCCCGGCACCGGTTATCTCCTGAACACCGCCATCGCCACGCGTGATCTGCCGGTGCTCCAGGGCACCATCCTCGTGTTGGCGACCTTCTTCGTCATGTTGAACTTCCTGGTGGATCTGGCGCAACCGTTCCTCGATCCGCGCATGACCCGGCAGTGAAGGTTCAGGTGCACAGGTGAGGGCATGAGCACACCCGCAGCGTATGTCGGCGAAGCGCCGGCACCGGTCATCGCACCGCACGGACGCGTCCAGCGCACCTACTGGCAGGCGGCGCGCCGGCGTCTGCTGCGCGACCCGGTCTCCATGGGCTGCCTGGCCATCCTTTCCCTGATCATGGCGGCGGCAATCTTCGCGCCCTGGATCACGCCCCATGAACCCTATACCTCCAGCATCGTCAACCGCTTGAAGCCGGTTTTGACCCCGGGGTTCATTCTCGGTACGGACGAACTCGGCCGCGACATGTTCACCCGGCTGATATACGGCGGCCGCATCTCCCTCCTCATGGGCTTGTTGCCTATCCTGATCGCGACCCTGGCGGGCAGCGTCCTCGGGATCGTCGCCGGGTACGTCGGCGGCAAAACCAATATGGTGATCATGCGGGTGGCCGACGTCTTCTTCGCGTTCCCGTCGGTGCTGCTGGCGGTGGGGCTGGCCGGCGCCCTGGGGGCGGGAGTGGTCAACGTGTTGATATCGCTGTCGCTGGTCTTCATACCGCCCATCACCCGGGTGGCCGAGGCGGCCACCACGCAGATCCGCGCCCAGGACTTTGTCGAGGCGGCCCGCGCCACCGGCGCCTCCGCGTCTCGGATCATCACGGGCCACGTGCTCACCAACGTCACGAGCCCCATCCTCACCTATGCGTCGAGCCTCATCGGACTCTCCATCGTGCTGGCCTCGGGGCTGTCCTTCCTCGGCCTCGGCATATCACCGCCCCTGGCCGACTGGGGGCTCATGCTGAACACGCTGCGCCAGTCCATCTTCCTGGCGCCGATGAACGCGGTGCTGCCGGGGGTGATGATCCTCATCGCCTCGGTCTGCTTCAATCTCCTGAGCGACGGCCTGCGCACGGCCATGGATGTGAAAACATGAGCGCGATGCCGGCAACCGCGAATCGCCTGGACCCGCCCGAGACGGTGGAGCCCGAGACGCGGGAACGGCCGTTCCTGAGCGTCGACGGGCTGCGGAAATACTTTCGGCTGCGGGGCGGCTCGTGGGGCGTCGGCGGCGCCTACGTGCAGGCCGTGGACGGCATCAGCTTCGCGGTGGCGGCCGGCGAGACCCTCGGAGTGGTGGGCGAGTCGGGCTGCGGCAAATCCACCACCGCCCGGCTGCTCATGCGGCTGATCGATCCGGACGCGGGCGAGATCCTGCTGGACGGACGCGACGTCGGCGGCCGGGACGGCATGTCCCTGCGCACGCTGCGGCGCCAGGTGCAGATGGTGTTCCAGGACAGCTACTCCTCGCTCAACCCGCGGCACACCATGGCCGAAGAGGTGAGCTTCGGCCTGACCGCCCAGGGTGTCCGGCGGGCGGAGGCGCGCCGGCGGGCCAACGAGATCCTCGACTTCGTGGGCCTCGAACCCGCCATCTTCGCCGACCGCTATCCCCATGAGCTGTCCGGCGGCCAGCGCCAGCGGGTCAACGTGGCGCGGGCCCTGGCGCTGAATCCGCGGTTGTTGCTTCTCGACGAAGCGGTGTCGTCGCTGGACAAGTCGGTGGAAGCGCAGGTGTTGAACCTCCTCATCGAGATCAAGGAACGGCTGGGCCTGACCTACGTCTTCATTTCCCATGACCTCAACGTGGTCCGGTTCATCAGCGACCGGGTGCTGGTGATGTACCTGGGCAAGGTGGTGGAGATCGGGCCGGTTGCCAGCGTTTACGGCGCCCCGGGACATCCCTACACGAGCGCACTCATCGCCTCGCGCCTGAGCATGGACCCGCGCAGGCGCATCGAGGCGCCTCCGGTGGTCGGCGATCTTCCGAGCCCCATCAACCCGCCGTCGGGGTGCCGGTTCCGCACGCGGTGTCCCTTGGCGGAAGCGGTGTGCGCGGACCGGGACCCGGCCCTGGAGCCCTTCGGCCAGGAACGGACCCATCTGGCCGCCTGCCACGCGCTGGTACCGGGCAGCGGGCACAGTCAGGCGCCGGCCCGCCGGGTCGAGGCTGCTCCCGCGACGGAGGCGCGACCGAGGTGACGGCCGCCGACTTCGCACCCGCGGAAGTAAACCACCGTCCTTTCCTGTCGGTGCGTGATCTCTCCGTGGAGTTCATGAGCGAAGGCATGGCGCTCCGGGCCATCAACGGCGTCGACTTTCACCTGCGCCTGGGCGAGACGCTTTGTCTTCTGGGCGAATCCGGGTCGGGCAAGACCGTCACCATGCGCTCGCTGGTGCGGCTGCTGCCGCCCACGGCCCGCATCGCCGGGAAAGTGCTGCTGGACGATATCGACGTCCTGACACTGGACCCGGACCGCCTGCGGGCCATACGGGGCACCAAGGTGTCGATGATCTTCCAGGAGCCCATGACGGCGTTGGATCCGGTGTTCACCGTTGGTCACCAGATCGCGGAGGTCGTGGTGTTCCACGAAGGGGTTTCCTGGGCTACCGGCCGCGCCCGGGCCCTGGAGATGCTGGACCTGGTCCAGGTGCCGTCGGCGCGCCGCCGGCTGGATGCCTACCCGCACGAGCTTTCCGGGGGCCTGCGGCAACGGGTCATGATCGCCCTCGCCCTCTCCTGCAGACCCAAGCTGCTGCTGGCTGACGAGCCCACCACGGCACTGGACGCCACGGTACAGATCCAGATCCTGCTGTTGCTGCGGGAACTGCAGCGCGAGCTCGGAATGGCGACGATCTTCGTCACCCACGATCTCGGCGTGGCCTGCGAGATTTCCGATCGGGTGGCCGTGATGTACGCCGGCCGCTTCGTGGAAACCGGCGCCATCGCCGAGATCATCGACTCGCCGCGACACCCCTACACCATCGGGCTGCTCAATTCGACGGTCCATGCCGGCAGCGAGCGGGGGCAGCTCGCACCGATACCCGGAGCTCCTCCCGACCTCCTGGACATGCCGCCGGGATGCGCCTTCGCGCCCCGTTGCGCCAAGGTCGTCGCCGACTGCAGCCAGCGGGTGCCGGATCTGGAAGAGCTCGGCCCGGGCCGGCTGGCTCGATGCCCCAGGACCGCGAATCCGGATTGTTGAGGAAGGGGCCGGTCATGGCCTTCATCCATCCCAATCCCATGGATCAATCGTGCTGGATCTTTCAGTTGGTATCAGCCGGTTTCCAGGTAACGGGAAAGGGCGTGCTGCACCGCTCGGCCATCTCGTTTCGACAACGTGCCGATCTTGCGGACGATCAGCGCGTCATCGACCGTAAAGAGCTTGAAACGGACCTTGCAGGGGACATTGAGGCCGGCTTCCCGCCAACCGTCGATGGCCACGTCGCTCGTCCAGTCGTTCCGGACCGAGGTGATCATGGCCAGGATCGACTGCTCATGAGACTGATTGAAGTCAGCCGATGAGACGATCAGGGCCGGCCGGCGTTTGGCAGCCTGCCGGTCGGTGAAGGGGAAGGGGACGACGACCACATCAAGGGCGTCAAAGGTCACGCCACGCTTCCTCGTCCTCGGGCGAGACCCATTCGCTCAGCACCTCGGAAAGACCCTTCAGATAGTCGTCCCGTCCTGGCGTCACCTTGTGCACCACCAGATGATCGGCCTCGACCTCAAAGCCAATCATGTCGCCCTCGCGCAGGTTGGCCGCTTCCCGGATCTTCTTGGGAATCGTCGTCTGCCCCCGCGCCGTGATCTTGGATATCTCCATTTCATGTTTCCCTTGTTTTCAGAAAATACGGAAAATCAGAATAATATGCAATGGTGCCGCGCTGGCTGGTTTGACCTCCATCGCCTTATGCCCTTATTCTCCCTGACATGTTTCTGCTCGGACCCTACCTGAGACGCGCGCACGCGCGTAGCGAGAAGCGCTGGGCCACCGAGGTGGAGCGGTGCGTGACGGTAGACCACCTCCGCCAGGTGATGGAGAAGCGTGTGCCGCCCATCGTCAGGGAATACTATCGCGGCGGCGCCGATGACGAGATCACTCTCAGGGACAACGTCGAGGCCTTCCGCAGGGAGCGGTTCAAGCCGAGGTCCGGGGTTCGGCTTCCGTCGGTGGAATTACGCACCGAGATGCTCGGACACGAGATCGACCTGCCGGTGATCGCGGGACCCATCGGCAGCCCCAGGATGATCTGGCCCCGGGGGGAGGCGGTTGCCGCCAGGGCCGTGGGCGAGGCCGGGACGATTTGCACCCTCTCGACCCTGACAGGGACGGATCTGGAGGAAGTCAGGGCCGCCTCGAAGGGGCCCTGCTGGTTCCAACTCTATCTCATCGGCGGAGAAGAGGTGGCGGCACGGGGGATCGAGCGGGCGAAGGCCGCGGGCTACGCCGCTCTCATTCTCACCATCGATACCGCGGTCCCGGGAAACCGCGCGCATCATGAGTGGATGGGCGCTTCGCGGGCCATCAACGGCACTCCGATGCAGAAACTGAAATTCGCGCCCCAGATGATGCGTCACCTCTCCTGGGTCAAGAGCTACTACTCCGATGGCGGGATGATGCAGTTTCGCAACGTCATACAGAACGACGGCACGCCCATGCCGTACACCGACATCGGGACCCAACTGCGGGCTTCCGCCGTCACCTGGGAACATCTGCCCTGGGTACGGGGAATCTGGGGTGAAGACAGGCCCTTGATCATCAAGGGAGTGCAATGCCTTGAGGACGCCCGGCTGGCGGTGGAACATGGAGCGGACGCCATCGTCGTCTCCAACCATGGCGGACGGCAGTTGGACCGGGTCTATCCGACCCTGTACATGCTGAAAGAGATCGCGCCCGCACTCAAGGGCTCCGGTGTCAAGGTTCTGTTGGATGGCGGCATCCGGTCCGGCGCCGATGTCGTCATTGCATTGGCACATGGCGCCGATGCCGTGCTCGCGGGACGAGCCTACGTCTACGGGCTCGGTGCGGGCGGCGAAGCTGGTGTCCGCAAGGCTTTCACCATCCTGAAGAAGGAAATCGAGGACACCATGCGGCTCCTGGGCTGCGACTCGGTGCAAGACCTCAACGCCGAGAAACATCTGCTCTCATATCCATTCTCGGCAAGCCGGCCTTGAGTCATAGGTGGACACCCGTACCCATATGCGCCACTGACGGCCGCTTTTCGGCAGTCAAACGACAAGTCCATTTCCTTTCGTGAAATGCCACTCGAATTCGCGAAAGAGACCTTGTTCATTTCGCGAATCGGCAGTCAAATGTCTCGCTTTCGGTTGATCGCTGGCACTATTGTATGGTATCACTCGACGCTTCGTTGTATGAAGTGGGCTGCAAATCTGATACAATACCGAGCAATCCCCACAAAATTGATAAGATAAGCGCCAAAAGGGGAACCGGGTATGGGTAGACCGAAGGAGTTCGACGAACATGAGGCCCTGATGAAGGCCATGAGGCTCTTCTGGGTCCATGGCTACAAGGCAACGTCCATCCAGGATCTCGTCGACGGTATGGGTATCGGCCGGGGTAGCCTTTACGGGACCTTCGGCGGTAAACGTTCCCTGTTCATGAGGGCGTTGCGCTACTACGACGAGGAACGCGCGACTTACTTTACGGATCTGTCGACGTCGAAGCCGCCGCGCCAGGCCCTGCTGAACGCATTTGAGTCCGTCGCGGACACAGTACTGGGCCATGGTTCCCGCGATGGTTGTTTTCTGGTCAACACGGCACTTGAGCTGTCGCCCCACGATGCCGAGATCGGCTCGGTCGTATGCGACGGATTCGCCGACGCGGAGAGTTTCTTCCGCAACATGATCGAACGGGGACAGGCCTCCGAAGAGATCTCGGGCACCGTGGACGCGAATTCCACGGCGCATACGCTTCACACCCTGTTGCTGGGCATGCTGGTGCTGGCGCGTAGCCGTCCCGAACCCATGCTGTTGCAGGGCATCGTCAAACAGGCGGGTCAATTGGTACCCGAGCCGGGTTTGTAGAGTCCGCCCCACCCCCCAGGCCCCGGCGAACGGGCAGGCTTCGCGTGGGGGCCCGCTCAGGAACGCGCGGTTTCCTCCACCGCGGCCGTGACGAGATCCTCCGGCAAATCATCGAAGGAAGTGTAGTTCAGGGCGTAGAGCCGGGCGTACAGACCTTTGCGCGCGGTGAGCTCCTGATGCGTGCCGGTCTCGACGATGCGGCCGTCCTGCAGGACGATGATGCGGTCGGCGTCCCTCACCGTGGCGAGCCGATGAGCGATCACGATGCCGGTGCGTCCTTCCAGCAGAGCGGTAAGACCGACCTGGATCTGCCGTTCGGTGTAGGAATCGATGTTCGCCGTGGCTTCGTCCAGCACCAGCACCCTGGCATCCGCCACCAGCGCGCGGGCGAAGCTGAGAAGCTGGCGCTGTCCCAGGGACAGGTTCCCGCCTCCTTGTTCGAGCATCGTATCGTAGCCGTCCGGCCAGCGCATGATGAACTCATGGGCGCCGACGATCCTCGCCGCCCGTTCCACGTCCTGGTCGGCGGCGTCGGTGGTGCGGAAGCGGATGTTCTCTCGAATCGTGCCGGTGAACAGGAACGGATCCTGCAGCACCATGGCGATGTGCTTGCCCAGCGCCTCGGCCGCGTAGTCCCGTACATCGCGTCCATCGAGCAGGATGGCGCCCTCCCACACGTCATAGAAACGATGCAGCAACGCCGTCGTGCTGGTCTTTCCCGAACCGGTGGGCCCCACCAGCGCCACCGTCTCCCCGGGCTCGATGGTGAAGTTGATGTTCTTGAGCACCGGCTGGTGCTTCTCGTAGCCGAAGGTGACGTCGCGGAACTCGATCCGCCCGGCGACATCCTCGGGGGAAATCGCGTCAGGCTTGTCCTGGACCGCCAGCGGCACGTCCAGGACCTCGAAGATGCGTTGACCGGAGGCCATGGCGCGTTGCATGACGCTGTACTGGATGGTGAGAGACCGTATGGGGTCGAAGAACCGCTGGACGTAGAACAGGAACGCCACCATCACGCCCAGGTCCAGGAC
>JAPOQB010000917.1 GCA_026710965.1 Deltaproteobacteria bacterium
CCAGCGTGATCCCCATGTCCTGATCGCTGGGCTCCAGCCCCAACTTGCCGGCCATGTCGAAGATTCCGGCGATGCCGACGGTGCTGTTGAGCACGAAACGGGCCAGCTCGCGGCTGGCGCTCACGGGTTTGGCCTGGAGGACGTTGTTGACGACTTTCCTGACCACGTCGAGGTTGTCGACGGCATTGCGTACGCCCGTCTGGACCGACGTGGGGACGGCCGACGCGTAGGTCTCGGCCACGGGTTTCAGCACCAGTCTGTCGAAAGCCAGATTGAACTTGAAGATGTCGTCGTTGAATCGCTCCAGCGGGTCGTAGTGTTGGTCCCGCGTGGACAGCTCCTCGGAGTGCGGCGTGTCGTTCAGCGTTTCTGCCCCGACGGCCGGTTCTCCGCTAGCGGTCCCGCCGGGGTCCACCTGCGCATGAACGGGTTGCAGGAAGCTCAGGGAGAGCAGCAGAAACAGGAGCGGGAGCCGTAAAATACGCATCGGGTACGGGGTCGTGGGAGTCCCGCTCGAATACCACTACGCCCCTTTGAAATCAAGGGTTTGAAAACCCCCGGGTGATGGGATACTTTGGCCCTGCGCAAGCGACGCTGCATCGGCGTTCTGTCCGCAACGTGTGCAAGGAGAGCGGGTTGGTGGAAAAGCCGAACGTGGTCCTGGGCGTGACCGGGGGGATCGCCTGTTACAAGGCATTGGAGCTGGTGAGGCTGCTGGTGCAGGATTCGTGCGCCGTCCGGGTGGTGATGACCCGGGCAGCCGCTGAGTTCGTCACGCCGCTCAGCTTTCAAACCCTTTCCGGCGCGCCCGTGGGCACCGATCTGTTCAGCCTGACCCAGGAGTCGGAGATCGGCCATATCAATCTCGCGGACAGCGCCGACCTGCTGGTGATCGCACCGGCCACGGCCAACGTCGTCGCCAAGCTCGCCGCGGGGATTGCCGACGACCTGCTCACCACCGTGGCGCTGGCCACGCAGGCGCCGTTGCTGGTGGTCCCGTCCATGAACGTGCACATGCTGGCCCACCCCATGGTGCAGGCGAACCTGGCGAAGCTGAGGGATGCCGGCTACCACGTGATGGAGGCCGATGCCGGCTATCTGGCCTGCGGCTACGAGGGGAAGGGGCGTCTCCCGGAACCCCCGGCCATCGTCGAGGAGATCCGCCGGCTGCTCAGGCCCAGGGATCTCGTGGGCGAGAAGATCGTCGTTACCGCCGGCCCGAGCCGGGAACCGTTGGACCCGGTCCGTTTCTTCTCCAACCGATCGTCGGGGAAGATGGGTTACGCGCTGGCCAGGGCGGCCGCCCGGCGCGGCGCCCAGGTGACCCTGGTGAGCGGACCGACCGCACTGGCGGCTCCCGAGGGCGTCAGGACGGTGCCCGTGGTCACGGCCGAGGAGATGCGCACGGCGGTGCTGGCGGAGTTCGACGCGGCCACCGCGGTCTTCATGGCGGCGGCGGTGGCGGACTACCGGCCCCAGTCGGCGGCCGGTAGCAAGATGAAGCGGGGCGACGGAAACCTCCACCTGGAATTCATTCCCAACCCGGACATCGTGGCGGAGCTGGGCGCCCGGAAGCGGCATCAGATCGTGGTGGGGTTCGCGGCGGAGACCGAGTCGTTGGTGGAGAACGCCCGGGCCAAGCTGCACCGGAAGAACCTCGACCTGCTGGTGGCCAACGACGTCACCCAGGAGGGTAGCGGCTTCGACGTGGATACCAACGCCGTCACGCTGCTGGACCGGGACGGCGCCGCCACGCCTCTCCCGGTCATGAGCAAGGACACCGTGGCCGACCGCATCTGCGACTGGTTTCTCCAGTACAAGAGCCACTCCCATCGCCGGGGCGCTTGACCCCGGGACCGCCGCGAGAGGCCACGGGTCGCCGGCGGGCTCATTGCCATGCCCTCGGTATTGGCGTAAACAGAAATCAGACAGAGCTTCGCGTTACCGACATGAACACGCTCGATCCACGGCAGCGTTTGGCGGTTGCGGCCACGTCCCTCAGGAGTAGCCTGGAACAGTATCAGGCCGCGGGGATTCAGGTGCTGCCCGCGGCGACACGCGCGGCGGCCGCGGATGCCCCGGATACGGAGGTAGCTGCCGGCCACGGCGAGGCCGGAGCGGCCGTAAACCTCCCGCGGCTACGGGAGATCCTGGGCGACTGCCGTCGCTGCAGGCTTTCGCAGGGGCGCACGCGTATCGTCTATGGAGTCGGCAACCCCGACGCCGACGTCCTGTTTGTCGGGGAGGGGCCGGGAAGGGACGAGGATCTTCAGGGAGAGCCGTTCGTGGGACGCGCCGGACAGTTGCTCACCGACATCATCACCAAGGGCATGAAGCTGCGGCGCGAGGACGTCTACATCGCCAACGTGGTCAAATGCCGTCCGCCACAGAATCGCGATCCCGAGCCCGACGAGGTGGCGTCGTGCGAGCCGTTTCTCATCCGCCAGATCGAGCTGGTGAAGCCGCGGGTGATCATCGCGCTGGGAAAGTTCGCGGCGCAGACGCTGGTGCGGTCGGCGGCGCCGATCTCCCGGCTGCGGGGACAATGGCACGACTACCACGGCATCCGGTTGATGCCGACCTTTCATCCCGCCTACCTGCTGCGGAATCCGGGAGACAAGCGGCTGGTCTGGGAAGACATCAAGAGCGTCCTGCGGGAGCTCGGAACGGTGGCTGAATGATGCGTAGACGGCTGAGACCGGGTGCGTGGTTCGGTTGGGCGCTGCTTCTCGTCGGCATCGGCTGGGGGGCCTTCAACGCCGGTGGCTCGGTGCAGCAGCCCGGAACCGGATCCCACGTCAACCTCATCGTCATCGACGGGGGCATCAACCCGGCGGTGAACGACTTTATCCGCGAAAGCATTCAGCGGGCGCGCGCGGACAACGCCCGCGCCCTGATCATCCAGCTCG
The DNA here is from genome assembly GCA_026710965.1 of Deltaproteobacteria bacterium. Lineage (GTDB taxonomy): Bacteria > Desulfobacterota > Binatia > UBA9968 > JAJDTQ01 > JAJDTQ01. Next base: position 2,910 of record JAPOQB010000917.1, read on the forward strand.
ATACGCCCGGGGGGCTCCTGTCCTCCACCCGCTCCATCGTCAAGGAGATGCTGAGCGCGCCGTTACCGGTGATCGTCTACGTGGCGCCCAGCGGCGCCGGGGCGGGCTCGGCCGGGGTCTTCATCACCATGGCGGCGAACATCGCCGCGATGGCGCCGGGGACCAACATCGGCGCGGCCCATCCGGTGGCCGGCGGCGGTCAGGAAGTCAAGGGCGTCATGGGCGAGAAGCTTGAGAACTTCACCGCCTCGTTCAGCGAGACCATCGCCCAGCGGCGCGGGCGCAACACCGAGTTCGCCATCCAGGCGGTGCGCCGGAGCATCTCCATCACCGACAAGGAGGCCCTGGAGAAGAACGTCATCGACCTCATCGCGGTGGACGTGAGCGATCTCCTCAAGCAGGCCAACGGGCGCGAGGTGGACGTGGGCGGGGTCAAGAGCACGCTCGATTTCAACGGCGTGTCGGTCCTGCGCATCGAGATGGGGCTCAAGCAGAAGGTCATCAACATCCTCGCCCATCCCAACATCGCCTACCTGCTGATGATGGCCGGCATCCTGGGCCTGTACATGGAGTTCTCGAATCCCGGAGCGCTGTTCCCGGGCATCGCCGGCGGCATTGCGCTGTTGCTGGCGCTGGCGTCCTTCCAGGTGCTGCCGGTCAACTACGCCGGGTTGCTGCTGATCGGGCTCGGGCTGTGCCTTCTGGTGGCCGAGGCGTTCCTGCCGAGCTTCGGCTTGCTCGGCATCAGCGGAGTGGTGTCTCTCGGCCTGGGCTCGTTGCTGCTGTTCGACGTGGAGGGCTCGGACTTGTCGGTGGACGGGTCCATCGTCCTGGCGGCCGTGGGCACCCTGAGCGCGTTCGTGCTGGCGGTGACCTATCTCGTGGTCAAGTCACAACGACGGAAAGCGACCCTCGGGTACGCGGGGCTCGTCGGCGAGGTCGGCGAGGTGAGGGAGAGCCTCGACCTCAAAGGCAAGGTCTTCGTCCACGGCGAGGTGTGGAATGCCCAAGGGTCGGAGCGGCTGGAGCCGGGCGACCGGATCGAGGTCGTCGGACACGACGGGATGATACTCAAGGTCAGACGCGCCGCGGAGACGTGATCGTCCGCGGAGGAGAAACACATGCTCGAATTCGGACCGATTGCCATCGTTCTGATCATTGTCGTGGGGTTGGCCGTCAGCGGCATCAAGATCCTCAAGGAGTACGAACGCGGCGTTGTCTTTCGCCTGGGCCGCATGGTGAATTCCCGCGGCCCCGGCTTGATCTACCTGATTCCTTTCATCGAAAAAATGGAGCGGGTGGAGCTCCGAACCGTCACCATGGACGTCCCTTCGCAGGACGTCATCACCCGGGACAACGTATCGGTGAAGGTCAATGCCGTGCTCTATTTCCGGGTTCTCGATCCCAACCGGGCCATCCTGGAGGTGGCCAACTATCTGTTCGCCACGTCGCAACTGGCCCAGGTGACGCTGAGAAGTATCTGCGGACAGGCTGAACTGGACCAGCTCCTGTCGGAGCGTGACCGCATCAACGCCGACCTCCAGAAGATCCTCGACGAGCAGACCGACCCCTGGGGGATCAAGGTGGTGCTGACTGAGCTCAAGCACATTGATCTGCCGGAGGAGATGCAACGCGCCATGGCCCGGCAAGCCTCGGCGGAGCGTGAGCGGCGGGCAAAGGTCATCCTGGCCGACGGCGAGTTCCAGGCCTCCCAGAAGCTGCAGGAGGCGGCCACGATCATTGCCCGGGAGCCCATGGCCATGCAGCTCCGATTCCTGCAGAGCCTGACGGAAGTGGCCGGGGACAAGAACTCCACGTTGATCTTTCCCGTTCCGATAGATCTCTTGACACCGTTCTTGAAGGCGGGCGGGAACGACACCTGATCCGTACCCATTGACCGGGAGCGGCCGGGGTAGCGCCGGCCCGCATCCGGCCGTGCGCCATGCTGCTGGAAGAACTGGCCTACGATCTTCCTGACTCGCTGATCTCCGCTTACCCGGCGGAAGATCGCGCGTCGGCCCGCCTCATGGTGGTGGAACGCCGGTCGGAAACCATCACCCATTCCCGCTTCGCCTCTCTCGGGGAGTTCCTTTCGCCGGGAGACCTGTTGGTGCTCAACAATTCCAAGGTGATTCCGGCGCGTCTCGAGGGGCGCAAGGAAAGCGGCGGCAGGGCGACGGTGCTGCTGGTGGAGCCCTTCGATGTGCAACAGGGACTGTGGCTCGCGCTGGTGGATGCCTCCAAGAAGCCGCGGCTGGGCGGTCGCATCGTGTTTTCGGAGGAGATCACGGCGACGGTGCTCGGGGACCTGGGTTCGGGCCGGTACGGCCTTCGGTTCGATCCTCCGGAACGGTTCCGGGAAGTGCTCGACACCCTCGGAGCGCCGCCGCTGCCCCACTACATCGAACGGGTGCGGGAGGTGGAGGAGGGCGACCGGGACAGCTACCAGACGGTGTACGCCTCGACCCCGGGTTCGGTCGCCGCCCCCACCGCCGGCCTCCATTTCACCCGGGCGCTGCTGGACGAGTTGGCCGCGGGCGGTGTGGACAGCGTGTACGTGACCTTGCACGTGGGCCTGGGCACCTTCCGTCCGGTGCGGGAACCGGTGGTGGAGAACCACCGCATGGACGGCGAATGGTACACG
>JAPOQB010000712.1 GCA_026710965.1 Deltaproteobacteria bacterium
TACACCCGCGGACTGACCCTTTTGATGCTTACGCTGGCCGTCACCATCCTGCTGCAGGAGCTGGCCAACGAGCAGGAGCACTGGACCGGCGGCGACGACGGCTTGCAGGGCGTGGTGATGCAGCCGGTGCTGGGGCTCTTCGAGTTCGACCTCTACGGCCAGACCGCGTACGTGTACGCCCTGGTGGTGCTGTTCGTCGTATTCCTCGCCGCCCGCGCCATCGTCAACTCGTCCTTCGGCCAGTCGCTGCGGGGCATTCGGGAGAACGAGCGCCGCATGCATGCCGTCGGCTGCCCGGTGTACCGCCAGATGCTGCGGGCCTATACCATCGCCGCGGTCATGGCCGGCATCGCCGGAGCCCTGCTGGCCCAGACTACCGAGTTCGTGGCGCTGGACGTGCTCAGCTTCGAACGCTCAGGCGACGTGATGATCATGCTGATCCTCGGCGGCACCGGGCGCCTCTACGGCGCGTTCATCGGCGCGCCGGTGTACATGATCCTGCAGGACCAGCTCGCCAAGTTGAGTCCCGAGTACTGGCTCTTCGGCATCGGCGCGCTGCTGGTGGCGACCATCCTTTACGCCCCCGAGGGCATCCTGGGCCTGGCGGAACGCTGGCGTGCGTGGGCGACGCGGGAGGATTCGTGAGCCATACACTCACATCACCGCTCACCTTGACCCCATTGCTAGCAGGCATCCGAGAGGCCGGAGGAATTGACCCCTGGCTGCCGAGCGAGATGGCGTCCTTCGACTTCGCTTCGCTACGCTCAGGACGAACGGTTGGGGAACACTCCCCCTTCATCCTGCGGTTCATTCCCCCGTTCGTCCTGAGCGTAGCGAAGCGAAGTCGAAGGACGCCATCTCGAAGGACGCAAGAATAGTGGATCAGCATGTCCCCCTGCTGGAGGTCCGCGGCCTGTGCAAGAGCTTCGGCGCCCTGGTGGTGGCGGACCGCGTCTCGCTGGCATTGCAACCGGGCGCCCGGCACGCCCTCATCGGCCCCAACGGGGCGGGCAAGACCACCCTCGTCAATCTCGTCACCGGCACCGTGGAGCCCTCCGGCGGCTCCATTTTGCTGGACGGCCACGATGTCACCCATTGGTCCCAGTCCCGCCGGGTCAAGCACGGGCTGGCCCGGACCTTCCAGATCAACACGCTGTTCCGGGGCCTGAGCGTGATCGAGAACGTCGGCATGGCCATCAGCGAGCGGCGTTCCCTGTCCGGCAGGCTGTGGCGGCGCGCCGATGCCCGCGGCGACGTCATCGCCGAGGGCATGGCGCTGCTCGAGTCGCTGAATCTCCACGGCGACGCGCAACGGCTGGTGCGGGAACTCCCTTACGGGCGGCAGCGGCTGGTGGAGCTGGCGATTGCGTTGGGCCTCCGTCCCAAGGTGCTGCTGCTGGACGAACCCGCCGCGGGGGTGCCGTCGGCGGAGAGCCACGTGCTCCTGGAGGCGGTGGAAGCCTTGCCGGAATCCATGGCGGTGCTGATGATCGAGCACGACATGGACATCGTCTTCCGCTTTGCCCGCAGGGTGACGGTGCTGGTGGCCGGCGCGATTCTCACCGAGGGCGCCCCCGCGGAGGTCGGCGCCGACCCCAGGGTGCGCGAGGTCTATCTCGGCGAGAACGCCGAGCTCCACGGAGGCAGGCGTTGAACGCGGCAGCCGATAAGGCGCTGGCGCTGGCCGCGGTCAACGCCGGTCACGGCAGAACCGTGGTGCTCGAGGACATCGACCTGGCCCTCGACCCGGGCGAGCGGCTGAGCATCATCGGCCGCAACGGGGTGGGCAAGACCACGTTGCTGGGAACGGTCATGGGTTACACGACGCTCCACTCCGGGCGCATCGAGCTTGCGGGCCGGGACATCTCCGGCATGAGGACCTACGACCGTGTGCGCGCCGGCCTCGGGCATGTTCCCCAGGAACGCGAGGTCTTTCCATCGCTGACCGTGTACGAAAATCTGGCGGTGGCCCAAAGGGCCGGCGGCTGGACCCTGGACCGCGTCTATGATCTGTTCCCGCAACTGGCGGCGCGCCGCACCCACAAGGGCAGTCAACTCTCCGGCGGCGAGCAGCAGATGCTGGCCATCGCCCGGGCACTGGTGGGCAACCCGGCGGTGCTGCTGATGGACGAGCCCACCGAGGGGCTGGCGCCGGTCATCATCGAGCAACTGGTGGAGGCCATGCACACGCTACGCTCGCAGGAGGGGCTCACCATCATACTGGTGGAGCAACATACCGGCATCGCCCTGGAGTTCTCGCAACGGACCGTGGTGATGAACCGCGGCCGCATCGTTTACGACGGCCCCAGCGCGGCCCTGGCAGCCGACGAGCCCTTGCTGACCTCCCTGGTGGGGGTGGCGGGCGACTGACACTGTTGGACATTTTGCGTTCTTTCTTGTGTACTGTACGGAAGCGAAGAGCCCCATGACACTCCAACAGACAGTCCGACCGGGACGAAGGAGCCGCCATGAAGAAATCCGACGACAGTGAGAAGCTGGGCCGGCGCGAGCTTTTTAGGCGGGGCGCCCTGGCAGGGGTCGCGGCCGGGCTGCTGCCCTTTACCGGCGGCGGTGTGCCGAAGGCGGAGGCCCGGGCCACCACGGTCAAGCGCTACGTGCCCCTGGGTCGCACCGGACTCAATATCTCCGACATCTCGTTCGGTTCCAGCCGCCTCGACGCCGGCGAGGAACACCTGGTCCTGGAGGCACTGGACCGCGGCATCAACTACTTCGACACGGCCGAGAGCTACCGGGGCGGCGATTCCGAGATCACCATCGGCAACGCACTCCGGGGCAAGCGGGACAAGGTCTTCATCGCCTCCAAGACCCACACGAGCTCCACCGAGACCCGGGACTCGATGATGCGTTCCCTGGAGGCCAGCCTGAAGCGGTTGCAGACCGACTACGTGGACGTCTACTTCACCCACGCGGTGAACGACGTGGGCCGGCTCGAGAACCCCGAGTGGCACGCGTTCGTCGAGGATGCCAGGAGACAGGGCAAGATCCGCTTCTCCGGGCTTTCCGGTCACGCGGGACGCCTGATCCAGTGTCTGGACTACGCCCTGGACCGGGACATGGTGGACGTGATTCTGGTGGCCTACAACTTCGGCCAGGACCCGAAGTTCTACGAGCGTTTCACCCAGGGTTTCGATTTTATCGCGCGTCAGCCCGATCTCCCGCGGGTGCTCCAGAAGGCGAAAACGAAGAATGTCGGCGTCATCGCCATGAAGACTCTCATGGGCGCGCGCCTCAACGACATGCGGCCGTTCGAGAAGGACGGCGCCACCTATGCCCAGGCGGCGTTCCGCTGGGTGCTGGCCAATCCCGACGTGCACGCGCTGATCATCTCCATGACCGATTCCCCGGGACTCCGGGAGTACCTGGGGGCCTCGGGCTGGACCACCGCCGCCCGCGGCGACTTCGAGCTGCTCAAGGGATACGCGCGCATGAACGGCGCCTCCTACTGCCGCCACGCCTGCAACGACTGCGAGAGCGCCTGTCCGTACGGCGTCCCCATCGCCGACGTGCTGCGGACGCGCATGTACGCCCGGGACTATCAGGACGAGAAGCTGGCCCGCAGCGAATACGCCGCCCTGGGAGACGGCGCCGCGGCCTGCCTCACCTGCACGACCCAGGCCTGCGCCGGTTCCTGCACCTACGGGCTGCCGGTGGAGAAGCTCACGGGCCCGACGCACCGGATGCTGACTTGAGGTACCCGATCCGCGCGAAACCTCCAATCGGCAGCCGTAGCACTTCCCCGCCAGCGCTGGATTCCCGCGGAGAGACGCCAAGCCGGGTCTCTCCCTAGCGGAGTGCCGTCATCGATACCGTAGTCACCGGAGCCAACGGAGTGTTGGGGAAGGCGCTGATCCGGCGTCTGGGGAAATCGGCGGAACCCTTTCGTGTGCGTGCGCTGGTGCGCGGACAACGCCAGGCCGGCAGCCTCGACGGTCTTCCGGCCGAGGTCTTGCAGGTTGACTACGGCGATGCCGGTTCGCTGGCGAAAGCCGTGAAGGGCGCCGAAGCCGTCGTGCATCTGGCCGGGGCGCTTCAGCCGCGGCGCGGAGAGCGGCTTCACGAGGCCAATGCAGGGACCACCCGGAGCGTGGTCTCGGCCGCCAGGGCGGCCGGCGTCCGCAGGTTCGTGTACCTGAGCGCGCCGGGCGCGGAGCTGGCTTCCCCCAACGAGTACCTGCGTTCCAAGGCCGTGGCCGAATCGGTCATACGCCGGGCCGGATTCGAGACCGTGGTCTTTCGCGTCCCCATGGTGTTGGGCGCGGAGACGCCCTCCACACGGACGCTTCTTCATCTGGCCGGGAGGCGGACGGTGCCGTTGGTGCGGGGCGGCAGGGTGCGTATCCAGCCGGTGGTGCTGACGGACGTGATCGGCGCCGTCCGCTGGGCGTTGGCGGTGAAGACCGTTCCGGTCCATACGCTGGACCTTGTGGGTCCCGAAACCTTGACCTACGCCGAGTTGCTGGGCCGGGCCGGGGCTCGCATGGGGCGGCGGCCGTGGGTCCTGGGCGTGCCCGGGTGGCTGGCGGAGGGAGCGGCGGTGGTTGGCGAGCGGTTGGGGTGGGGCTGGAACCGGACGCTCTTCGATACGCTGTTTAACGAGCACCTGGGAGACGCGGTGGAAATTCGCGGGCTGCTGCCGTTTCCAATGACGCCGGTGGATGATCTCCTGGATGGACTGTTGGCCCGATGACCATGGAAAGCAACGTGAACGACCCCGCCGATCATGAAGCCACGGCCCCGCGCAGGGAAGCGAGCGTGTGGGCGCGGCTCATCCCGGCGGCGCTCACGGTAGTCATTTTCGGCGTCATTTTCTGGCGCATTCCCTTCGACGCTTTCTGGCAGGCGGTATCTGGCGCGCGGCTGCTGCCGTTCTTCGCGCTCATGGGCTCGTTCTCGCTGTGTTTCTTCCTGGCGGACTCGGCCGTGCTCAACGCATTGATCCGCTGGTTCCACGGACCGATTCGCTACCGGGAGCTGCTGCCGGTGCGGGCTTCCACCTACATCGTATCGATCATCAACACGCAGCTCGCCCAGGCCGCGCTGGCGCTTTACCTCAACCGGCGCTTCCGGACGCCCCTGGGGGAGATCACCAGCACGGTGGTCCTGCTCATCCTGCTGGAGGCCACCAACCTGATCTTTTTCGCCACCGTGGGCTCCGCGGCCTTTCCCGGAGGGACGCCGGCGGTCTTCTTTGCGTTGCCGGCGGTGCTGGCGCTGATCTGGATCATCGTGGTCGGCGTTGCCCGCGGCGGGCTCGGGGCGTTGGGACGAAGGGTGGGCGGCAACGTGCTGCTGTCGACGTTCCGCAGAATCCGGTTGCGCCAGGGTCTGGCGATCCTCTGCCTCAAGGGCTCGGTGTTCTTCCTTTCGCTCCTGGTCCACGCCAAGGCGCTGACTTTCTTCGGCATCGAGATCCCGGTGCTGCCGCTGCTGGCGTTCCTGCCCATTGTCTACCTGGTGGCGGCGCTGCCCGTGACCGTGGCCCATCTCGGCACCTCCCAGGCCGCCTGGATCTTCTTCTTCGGCAGCTACGCCGCCGAGGCCGACCTGCTCGCCTACAGCCTCGCCGCCCACCTGACCTTCATGCTGGCCAACGGCTCCTTCGGCCTGATCTTCCTGCCGCGGGTCTACGCGGATTTGTTCTCGCGAGGGGGCCGGGAGAGCTGAAGGTTTGAGACGCCGTGCGGCCCATGCTATCCCGCCAGAACTATGGCAACCATGGAAATAGCGGCACTGGGAGAGGCGCGTCGTTGACGCCTTCACGGTCCAACACGTTCATCCGCTCCAACATCCAGCGTTTCGCGGCCGAGGCCCGGGACCTGGGGCGGGAGCGGCGTCGCCTGCTGGGCATCGTTACCGGCGGGCACATCGTGATCCACTGGTTTCAGCAACTCTTCCCGATGGCACTGCCGTTCGTCGCGACCGGTCTCGGTCTCAGCGGGGTTCAGGTCGGAGTTCTGGCGGCAGCCCGGCAGTTCGGACAGGGTACTCTCAATCTACCCGCCGGCATGCTGGGCGACGCGCTGTACCGGCATCGAGACGTGATCCTGGCGTCCTCCCTGGTCATGATGGGCGTGGCCTATCTGCTCTTCGGCAGTCGCAGCGGCTTTTGGGTGGCTTTCGCAGCCAGTGTGCTCATCGGCTTCGGTACCGCGCTGTGGCATCCCACCGCGGCGGCTACCCTCACCTCCAAGTTCCCGGAACGCCGAGCCACCGCGATGGCGGTCCACGGCACCGGCGCCACCATAAGCGACAGCCTGTCGCCCGTGGCGCAGGGGGCGCTGGTGGCCGCGTTGGCCTGGGACGCGGTCCTCTGGTGGCATATCGTACCCGGAGTGCTTTTCGGCTTTCTTGTCTTCCGCGGTCTCTTCGGCACCTTCAAACAGGACGTCAGGGTGCCGTCCCGCACCACGCGTTTCCGTGAAATTCTGGCGTTGCTGGGGCACGGCTCGTTCGTGGCCATTTCGGCGTCGAGGGGCCTTCTGACCATGGGGCGTGTGGTGATCCTTACGTTCCTGCCCGTCTATCTGGTCGCGGAACTCGGTTTTACGGCGGACGCGCTGGGGGTCTACTTCTTTCTGCTCCACGTCGTAGGGATCTTCTCCCAGACCCCCCTGGGCTATATGTCCGATCGCTACGGCCGGAAGCCGGTGCTGGTTCCGTCGATGATCGTCCTGGGCGTGCTCTACATGCTCCTGGCCGTAGCCCCGCCCGTGGCGGGCCTGACCCTTGTCATCATCGCCATCGGGACCTTCTTTTACACGCTGATGAACGTGATGACCGCGGTGATCTCGGACGTGTCCGGCGCCAACGTCCAGGCCTCGTCTCAGGGCTTGACCACGGTGATCGCCCAGGTGGCGGTGCTGCCGACGCCGATCATCGCCGGGTATCTGGTGGACCACTACGGCTACGGCTCCGCGTTTGTGCTGGCGGGGGTGTGCGTTATTCTTTCGGCGGCCTGCCTCATGCCGTTGAA
>JAPOQB010000153.1 GCA_026710965.1 Deltaproteobacteria bacterium
ACGGTGCTGGTGGGGGGCATCGGGACGCTGGCGATCTTCAGCTTCCTGATCAGGGAGAACCCGTTCTTCCGGCTCTTCGAGCACCTCTTCATCGGCATCGCCGCCGGTTTCGGCCTGGTCCTGGGCGTCAAGAATTTCCTGTGGCCGAAGGTGCTGGTGCCGATGCTCGGCCTGGACATCGTCACCTATCCCGACGGCAGCCTCTCCCACGAGTACGACCCGCGCCTCCTGTTCTACCTGCTGCCCATGGTCTTCGGCCTCCTCTACTATTTCATTTACTCGCAACGGTACGCGTGGCTGGCCAAGCTGGTCATCGGCTTCTCCCTGGGCATGAGCGGCGGGCTCGCCTTCAAGGGGTTCTTCAATCAGATCATGCCTCAGGTGGTCAGCAGTTTCAGACCGCTGGTGGTGTTCGAGGACGGGGTCCTGGCGGTGGGCAGCAGCCTGGAGAATGCCTTTTTCATCTTCACCCTGCTGGCGGTCATGTACTACTTCTTCTTCTCCTTCCGGCACCAGACCCGGGCGGCTCGCGGGCTCTCCCTTTCGGGCCGGTGGCTCCTGATGGTGTGTTTCGGGGCCTTCTTCGGCTCCACCGTGATGGCGCGCACCGCGCTCCTGGTGGAGCGGGTGCAGTTCCTGCTCATCGACTGGGCCGGGGCCTTGGCGGGACTGGTCGCATGAAGACGGACCCCACCGCGCTCCGCACCGTGCTGGTCACCGACTGCGGCTCCACCACCACCAAGGCGCTGCTGTTCCGGAAGACCGCGGAGGGCTGGCGCCAGACGCACCGCGGCGAGGCGCCCACCACCGTGGAGCAGCCGGTGGCCGACGTGACGGTGGGGGCGCTGAACGCCTTCACCGAGGTGGAGGAGGTGAGCGGCCGCAGGATCCTGGCGCCGGACGCGGCGCCGGGCGGCGACGCGCCGTTGCTCGAATCCGGCGAGGACGGCGCCGAAGGCGTGGATCTGTATCTCTCCACCAGTTCCGCCGGCGGCGGGCTGCAGATGACCGTGGCCGGGGTGGTGCGCCACATGAGCGCGGAGTCCGCCGAGCGGGCGGCCCTCAGCGCCGGCGCCATCGTCATGGACGCCATCTCCGCGGACGACGGCCGCGAGGACCACGAGCGCATCCAGCGGCTGCGGCACCTGAGGCCGGACATCGTGCTGCTCACCGGCGGCGTGGACGGCGGCTCCCAGGAGCACGTGGTGGAAATGGCCGAGACTCTGGTGGCGGCGGCGCCCCGGCCCCGGTTCGGCGACTCGCTCAGGCTGCCGGTGATCTATGCCGGCAACACGCAGGCCACGGAGGACGTCCGGCGCATCCTGGAGAAGACCGCCCAGGTGGCGGTGGTGGACAACGTGCGCCCCACCCTCGACGCGGAGAATCTCTCGCCCGCCCGGGAAACCATCCACGAATTCTTTCTCGCCCACGTGATGAGCCACTCGCCGGGTTATGACAAGCTGCTCAAGTGGACCCCGGTTCCGGTGATGCCCACCCCCGCCGCGGTGGGCGACATGGTGCGCGGCTATGCCGAGGCCACCGGCCGGACGTTGTTGTGCGCCGACATCGGCGGCGCCACCACCGACGTCTTCAGCGTCTTCGACAACCGGCAGGGCGAACCCGTGTTCAACCGCACGGTGAGCGCCAACCTGGGCATGAGCTACTCCGTCGCCAACGTCCTCATCGAGGCCGGGGTCGAGTCCATCCGCCGCTGGCTGCCCTACGCCATGGAGCCCACGGAGATCCGCGACCGGCTGCGTAACAAGATGATCCGCCCGACGTCGATTCCCCAGACCCTGGAGGACCTGTGGCTGGAACAGGCGGTTTGCCGCGAGGCCCTGCGGCTGGCGCTCGTGCACCACCGTTCCCTGGCCGTGGGGCTGAGCGGGGTGCAGCAGCAACGCGGCATCGCCGACATCTTCTCGCAGACCGCCAGCCGGTCGGACCTGGTGGACATGATGGCCCTGGATCTGGCCATCGGCTCCGGCGGCGTGCTGAGCCACGCCCCGGACCGCATGAGCGCCGCGCTCATGATCCTGGAAGGTTTCGAGCTGCAAGGCTTCACCCAGATCGCCGTGGACTCCATCTTCATGATGCCCCACCTCGGCGTCTTCGCCTCCGTCCATCCCGACGCCGCGCGGGAGATTTTCCTGCACGACTGTCTCGTCAACGTGGCCCATGCGGTGGTCCCCGTGTTTCCCCGCAAGCGGCCGGCCGGGTCCGTGCTGGCGGAGGTGTTCATCGACGGCGAACTGGTGGAAACCATCGACGCCGGCAACGTGGACCGCCTCAAGCTGGAACCCGATGCCGCAACGCACATCACCGTCCGACCCACGGGCCGGAACATCGACGTGGGCGCCGGGCCCGGCGCGACCCTGGAACGCGAGTTCACCGCGGGACTGAACGGAGTCATCCTGGACGGCCGGAACCGCCCACTGCAACCCCCGGCGTCGGTGGAACAACGGATCGCGGAGCGCCACGCCGTCATGGCCGCGCTGGGGCTGGTGGAGCCATGAGCCAGGCGCTGACACCCGGACTTCAGGTGCTGGCCGGCGCGGTCGTACGCAAGACCCGGGAGCTTCCGGTGCCGGGCCGGATTCTGTGCGGGCAGGGCGATGCCGTGACGCCGGACGCCGTCGTGGGCCGGGCCGAGTTGCTGGGCGACCTGAACATCCTGCGGATCCCCGAGATCCTCGGCATCGAGCCCTTCGAGGCGGTCAAGGGACTCAAGGTCGACGAGGGCGCCGCCATTGCCGCGGGCGACCTCGTGTGCGAGCACGTGGGCCTCTTCGGGCTGTTCCGGTCCCGTTACCACTCACCGGTGGACGGCGCCGTCGAGTTCGTCTCGCGGCGCACCGGGCACCTGGGGGTCCGGCTGGCGCCCCACGCCATCGAGCTGCGCGCCTACGTGCAGGGTACGGTAACAGGGGTGGAACCCGACAAGTCCGTCACCATCGAGAGCCGCGGAGCCTTCATCCAGGGCATCTTCGGCGTCGGCGGTGAACGCTACGGCACCATCCGCATGCTCGACGGCGGCCCCAAGACCATCCTGGGACCCGCGAAGATACCCGGCGACGCCTCCGGCCAGGTGCTGGTGGGCGGAACCCGCCCGACCCTCGAGGCCCTGCAACTCGCCGCGGAAGCCGGTGCCGCCGGTCTGGTGGTGGGCTCCATCGATGACTACGCCCTCACCGGCTACCTCGGGTACGATCTCGGCATGGCCGTTACCGGCCACGAGGACGTTTCCATGACCGTCATCGTCACCGAGGGCTTCGGCTGGTTGCCCGTGGCCGAGCGCACCCACTCCCTGCTCCGGAGCCTCGAAGGCCGCGCCGCCTCCATCAACGGCGCCACCCAGGTGCGCGCCGGCGCGGTGCGCCCGGAGATCATCGTGGCCACGGAGGAGACCGGAGCCTCCTCCGTGGCCGTGGAACGCAATCCGGCGGCCGGCCTGCGCATCGGCGCGTTCGTCCGCATCATCCGCGCCCCGCACTTCGGCGCCACCGCCGAAGTCATCGCCCTCCCCGCCGATCCGCAGCCCATCGAAACCGGCGCCCGCACCCGGGTCCTCCACGCCCGGCTGGACAACGGCGACATTGCCGCCATACCCCGGGCCAACGTCGAACTCCTGTGATCTTGCAATGACCTCTCCCGGTCATCATATTGTAAGTCTGGGTTAGTGGCCGGCGTCGTTTAATTTTCGGGATGGCAGGGAGGTTCCATGCGATCGAATTGGATAGCGGGATCGATGTTGTCGGCGCTGGTGCTTGTCACCGCCCCAGGTCTTGCGGCCGCGAGCGACGAGGGTGTTACCAGGCACGGCATCGCCATGCACGGCGACCTCAAGTACGCGCCGGACTTCAAACACTTCGACTACGTGAATCCGAAAGCGCCCAAGGGCGGGACGGTGAGGCTCCAGGCCATCGGCACCTACGACAGCTTCAATCCCTTCATCGTCAAGGGCAGTCCGGCGACGGGCATCGGGCGCATCTACGAGACCCTGATGACCGGGTCCGCCGACGAGCCCTTCAGCGAATACGGTCTGCTGGCGGAGAGCATCACCGTGCCCGGGGACCGCTCGTGGGTGCAGTTCAGGCTGCGGCAAGAGGCCCGGTGGCACGACGGCAAGCCGGTGACCGCGGACGATGTGGTCTGGACCTTCGAAACGCTGATTACCAAGGCCGTACCCTTTTTCCGCGGCTACTACGGCGACGTGAAGAAGGTCGAGAAGCTCGATGAGCGGACCGTGCGGTTCACCTTCAAGAGCGGCACGAACCAGGAGTTGCCGCTGATCCTGGGGCAACTGGTGGTGCTGCCGCAACACTATTGGGCAACGCGCGACTTCACCAAGACGACCCTGGACCCGCCCCTGGGCAGCGGCCCGTACAGGATCGGCGCCTTCGAACCCGGACGGCACGTGGAATACCAGCGGGTGGAGGACTACTGGGGCAAGGACCTTCCGGTGAACGTGGGACGGGACAACTTCGACCGCATCCGCCACGACTACTACCGCGACGGCACCGTGTCGGTGGAGGCCTTCAAGGCCGGGGAGTACGATTTCCGGAACGAGGGCAGCTCCAAGAACTGGGCCACGGCCTACGACTTTCCCGCGTTGAAGCAGGGTCTGGTCAAGAAGGAGGAGACCCCGCACGACCGCTCCACCGGGATGCAGGCGTTCGCCTTGAACACCCGCCGGCCGTTGTTCCAGGACCGGAAGGTCCGGGAGGCGCTGGCCTACGCGTTCGACTTCGAATGGTCCAACCGGACCCTTTTCTACGGACAGTACACCCGCACGCGTAGCTATTTCGACAACTCGGAGCTGGCCGCCACCGGACTTCCGGGCCCCGCCGAGCGCGCGATCCTCGACTCGTACCGCGGGCGGTTGCCGGCGGAGGTCTTCACCAGGGCCTACGAGCCGCCGGCCACGGACGGCTCGGGCCGCGTCCGCGCCAACCTCCGCCAGGGGTCGAAGCTGTTGCGGGAGGCCGGCTGGAGCGTCGACAAAACCACCCGAAAGCTCACCCACAAGGACACCGGCCGGACCATGGAGTTCGAGATCCTGCTGGTGAGCCCCCTGTTCGAGCGTATCGTCCTGCCCTTCAAGAAAAACCTCGCCCGGCTGGGAATCACCGCCTCCGTGCGCACGGTGGATACCGCGCAATACCGCCGCCGGCTGGACGACTTCGACTTCGACGTGGTCATCGGCAATTGGGGGCAGTCCCTTTCCCCCGGCAACGAGCAACGCAATTTCTGGGGCTCGGACTTCGCCGACCGGCCGGGAAGCCGGAACCTGATGGGGATCAAGGACCCGGTTGTGGACGCGCTGGTGGAGGGAGTGATCAATGCGCCCGACCGCAAGACTCTGGTGAGCCGGGTACGCGCCCTGGACCGTGTGCTCCAGTGGGGCCACTGGGTGATTCCCCAATGGCATATCCCCTACGACCGTCTGGTGTACTGGGACCGGTTCGGCCGGCCCGAGGTCACCCCCACCCAAGGGGTCCAGTTCGACGCCTGGTGGATCGACGCCGTGAAGGCCGAAGCCCTGGAGGCGAAGCGCAAGGGCGGTTGATGAGCGGAAGCGCGACGCCCTTCGACTTCGCTCCGCCAAGCCGTCCCGAGCTTGACGAAGGGCTCGGGGCGGCCGGAGGGAAGCGCGTTACAATCTCATGTTCGCCTACATCATACGCCGCCTGCTGCTGATCGTTCCGACGCTGTTCGGCATCATGGTGCTGAACTTCGTGATCATCCACTCGGCGCCCGGGGGGCCGGTGGAGCAGCTTCTTGCGAAGCTCCAGCAGACCGACGTGTCGGCCACCGAAAGGTTCAGCGGCGGCGGCGACCAGCGGGAGGTGGGGCCTTCGGCGAAACCGACCCAGGACGCCGGCAACGCCGGCAGGTACCGCGGCGCCCGGGGCATCGATCCCGAGTTCATCAAGGAGATCGAGCGCCAGTTCGGCTTCGACAAGCCGGCCCACGAGCGCTTCTTCCTCATGATGGGCAACTTCCTGCGGTTCGATTTCGGCGACAGCTTCTTCCGCGACCGCTCGGTGGTGCAACTGGTGCTGGACAAGCTGCCGGTGTCCATCTCGCTGGGACTCTGGACCACGCTGCTGGTGTACCTGGTCTCCATTCCCCTGGGCGTGGCCAAGGCGGTGCGGGACGGCTCGCGCTTCGACGTCTGGAGTTCGGGGGCGGTCATCGTGGGCAACGCGGTGCCGGGGTTCCTCTTCGCCATCCTGCTGATCGTGCTGTTCGCCGGCGGCCGCTACCTCGACTGGTTCCCGCTCCGGGGCCTGGTGTCGGACAACTGGAGCGAGCTCGGCTTCTGGCAGCGCATCGTCGACTACCTCTGGCACATCACGCTGCCGGTGGTATCCATGGTCATCGGCGGTTTCGCCGGACTGACCATGCTCACCAAGAACTCGTTCCTGGACCAGATCAACCAGCAGTACGTGATGACCGCCCGGGCCAAGGGCCTGAGCGAGCGGCGGGTGCTCTACCGCCACGTGTTCCGCAACGCCATGCTCATCGTCATCGCCGGCTTCCCCGGCGCCTTCGTCGGCGTGCTGTTCACCGGCGCCCTCCTCACCGAGGTGATCTTCTCGCTGGACGGCGTCGGCCTGCTGGGTTTCGAGGCGGCCATCAACCGGGACTATCCGGTCATGTTCGGCACGCTCTACTTCTTCACCCTGCTGGGGCTGGTGATGAAACTGGCGGAGGATCTCACCTACGTGGTGGTGGACCCGCGCATCGACTTCGAGAGCCGGGAGACCTGACACCCGTGGGAGAAGTCTGTTCAATTGGGTTGGCGTCCTTTGAATTGGCGCCCTTCGACTTCGCTTCGCTACGCTCAGGACGAACGGGAAGGGTACTTGCCCGACCGTCAGGACGAACCGGAAGGGTACCTGCCCCGCTGGTGGGATGGACCGGAAGAGACCCCGGCCATCCGTTAGCACGGACCGGAAGAGTTCCCGCCCATCCGGTGGGACGGACCGGAAGAGTTCCTGCCCGGCGGTTAGCACGGACCGGAAGAGTTCCCGCCCGGCCGTTAGCACGGACCGGAAGAGTTCCCGCCCGGCCGTTAGCACGGACCGGAAGAGTTCCTGCCCGGCCGTTAGCACGGACCGGAAGAGTTCCTGCCCGACCGTTAGCACGGACCGGAAGAGTTCCTGCCCGACCGTTGGGACGCACCCAGCCGTTCGTCCTGAGCGTAGCGAAGCGAAGTCGAAGGACGCCAATTCGAAGCACCCCAATCGACAGCAAGCCGTTACCCGCATGACGCCGCTCAACCGAAGACGACTTGAAAACTTCCGCGCCAACCGGCGCGGCTACTGGTCGCTCTGGATCTTCGGCACGCTGCTGTTCATCAGCCTGTTCGCCGAGTTCATCGCCAACGACCGCCCGCTGCTGGTGCGCTACGACGGCGGATTCTACACGCCGGTGCTGGTGGACTATCCGGAGACGGAGTTCGGCGGCTTCCTGGAGACCGGCACGGACTACAGCGACCCCGAGGTCAAGGCACTCATCGAGGAGCGCGGCTGGATCCTGTGGCCGGTGATCCGCTACAGCTACGACAGCATCGCCTACGACCTGCCGACCCCGGCGCCGTCGCCGCCGAGCCTGCAGAACTGGCTCGGCACCGACGATCAGGCCCGGGACGTGGTCGCGCGGCTGATCTACGGCTTTCGCATCTCGGTGCTGTTCGGCCTCATCCTCACCCTGGTGAGCTCCGTCGTCGGGGTCGCCGCGGGCGCGGTCCAGGGGTACTTCGGCGGCTGGCTCGACCTCCTCTTCCAGCGCTTCATCGAGATGTGGTCCGGGCTGCCGACGCTCTACCTGTTGATCATCCTGGCCAGCGTGGTGACGCCGAGCTTCTGGTGGCTGCTGGCCTTCATGCTGCTGTTCAGTTGGATGGCACTGGTGGGCGTGGTGCGCGCGGAGTTCCTGCGCGCGCGCAATCTCGACTACGTGCGCGCGGCCCGCGCCCTGGGGGTGGGCAACCCGCGCATCATCGCCCGCCACGTGCTGCCCAACGCCATGGTGGCGGCGCTGACCTTTCTGCCGTTTATCACGAGCGGCGCGGTGGTGACGCTGACGGCGCTGGACTTTCTCGGCTTCGGCCTGCCGCCGGGCTCGGCCTCCCTGGGCGAGTTGTTGAAGCAGGGCAAGGACAACCTGCAGGCGCCGTGGCTGGGGGTCTCGGCCTTCTTCGTCATCGCCGTCATGTTGAGCCTGCTGGTGTTCATCGGCGAGGCGGTGCGGGACGCCTTCGACCCGCGCAAGACCTTCGCGCCCGGACCCGAGACCTTCGGCGAAACCGCCGAAGCGGCGCCGGCCGAGCCCGGGTCCGGCGGTGCCGGCGCCCGGCCGGGAGCCGGGACGGCGCTGGTGGCCATCGAGGACCTGGCGGTGCGTTTCGGCTCGGGATCCGGCGCCGTGGAGGCGGTGGACGGGGTCTCGTTCACCATCCAGCGGGGCGAGACCGTGGCCCTGGTGGGGGAGAGCGGCTCGGGCAAATCGGCCACGGCGCTGTCGATCCTGCAGCTCCTGCCCTACCCCGCGGCGAGTCATCCCCGCGGCAGCATCCGCTTCGAGGGCAGGGAATTGCTCGGCGCCGACCCCCGGACGCTGCGGGACATCCGCGGCGACCGTATCGCCATGATCTTCCAGGAGCCGATGACGTCGTTGAACCCGCTGCACACCATCGAGCGCCAGATCGGCGAGACCCTGAAGCTGCACAAGGGCCTCGACGGACCGGCGGCCGCGGCGCGGACCCTGGAGCTGCTGCGGCTCGTGGGCATCCAGGACCCGGAACGGCGCCTCGGCGCCTATCCGCACGAGCTGTCGGGGGGACAGCGGCAGCGGGTGATGATCGCCATGGCCCTGGCCAACGAGCCGGACCTGCTCATCGCGGACGAGCCCACCACGGCCCTGGACGTGACCATTCAGGCCCAACTGCTGGCCCTGCTCATGAGCCTGCAACAACGGCTGGGAATGGCGATCCTGTTCATCACCCACGACATGGGCATCGTGCGCAAGCTGGCCGACCGCCTGTGCATCATGCAACGGGGCAAGATCGTGGAGGCGGGCGCCACCGCCGACGTGCTGGAGCGGCCGCAGCATCCCTATACCCGGCACCTGCTGGCGGCGACCCCGAGGGGAGCTCCCGCGCCCGCGGACTCGGATGACGAGCCGTTGGTGGCGTGCGACGACCTCAAGGTCTGGTACCCGGTGAAGGCCGGGATCATGCGCCGCACGGTGGATCACGTGCGGGCCGTGGACGGTATCTCGGTGGAGCTGCGGGAAGGCCGCACGGTGGGTGTCGTGGGCGAGAGCGGATCGGGCAAGACCACGCTGGGGCTGGCGCTGTTGCGGCTCGTAGGCAGCAACGGCTCGGTCCGCTACGACGGCCGGGAGATCCAGGGTTTGCGCTCCCGCGCACTACGGCCGCTGAGGAGGAACATGCAGGTGGTGTTCCAGGACCCCTACGGCTCCCTGAACCCACGCCTGTCCGTGTCTCAGATCATCGAGGAAGGGCTGGTGGTCCACGGGCTCGGCCGTACGGCCGAGGAACGCGACGAGCTCATCGTGGAAGCCCTGAGAGAGGTGGAGCTGGAACCCGGCGCGCGCCACCGCTATCCCCACGAGTTCTCCGGCGGGCAGCGCCAGCGCATCGCCATCGCCCGGGCGATGGTGCTGAAGCCACGGTTCGTGGTGCTGGACGAGCCCACTTCCGCCCTCGACGTGTCGGTCCAGGCCCAGATCGTGACTCTCCTCAGACGGCTCCAGGATCAGCACCGGTGCGCCTACCTGTTCATCAGCCACGACCTCAAGGTGGTCCGCGCCATGAGCCACCACGTCCTGGTGGTCCACGAAGGCGTGGTGGTGGAGCAGGGTCCGGCATCGGCCATCTTCGAGACGCCCGGCCACGACTACACCCGGGAGCTCGTGGCCGCGGCGCTGGACCTCTGACCCTTCAGCCTGTCGGGGACGGGAGAGGGACCCGGACGGTGCCTTCGGGCAGGTCCTGGACGAAGTGCGTCTCGGGGAGGGTGACGTTGATTTCCGGGTTGTCGTAACGGATCTGGTAGGACCGCTTGAGCGGCGGTGTTTCCAGCGTGATGTTCAGCGGGAAGCTTCCGAACGGGGTCTTGGAGAAATCATCGAAGGTGGCGGTGTACCAGGGCTTCCCGGATGGGCCAAGGCGTTGCCAGCGGACGGGCGCCGTGGAGTTGGCGTCGAAGGTGAGGATGTCGGTGCTCCCGTCCGGGCGGGTGCGCCGCAACGCGCGCGCGCCGATGTCCCAGACCGCGTCCGAATCCACCGGCGGCAGGCCCATCATCAGCGCCACCATCTCGTCCAGCTCCAGCAGGATCTGCGTGGCCCGAAACAGGTTCTTGCGTGAGGTCCTGGCGCGATAGAACTGCGCTTCGGAGGGCAGGAAGCCGGTGACCTCGCCGTCGTCCACGGTCAGGACCAGCGCGGCCCCCACGATGGAGAACGCCTCGAGCCGCAACCGGTGAGGTCTGCGGACCAGGACCGCGGCCTGGAAGGTGCCTCTTCCCTCGTTCGAGCGATAGCTGATCCTGGCCAGACTCCGGAGCGACTGGAATGCTCCATTTCGTTCAGCGAGAAGTGCGGGGAGGCGGGGATTGGGGACCGGTTCGGGTTCGGGAGGGGAGGTGGTCTGCTGAACCGAACACCCCGCCAGCACCATCGCCGCGCACAAGGCCCTTACTACCGAGCTGATTGTCTTGGTCCGCAACTCCCTCAGATCCCCGGCTCGAGCTCTCCGATCTTCGATCGAATCCGCTCCAACTGCTCATCCTCGTCCGCCGACTCGAGCGCTTCGCGGTAGCTTCGCAGCGCCTTGCCCGGTTCGCCGACCTTGAGGTACGCGTCGCCGAGGTGCTCGATGATGACCGGGTCGTCAACCACCAGCTGGACCGCCTTCTCCAACTGTTCGATGGCTTTCCGGAATTCGCCCTTGCGGTAGTACACCCAGCCGAGGCTATCGATATAGAAACCGTCGTTGGGTCGAATCTCCAGGGCCCGGATGATGAGTTGCTCCGCCCGGTCGAGCTCCACGCCCAAATCGGCGTAGGTGTAACCCAGATAGTTCAGCGCGGCCGCGTAGTCGGGATTCAGCTCGATGGCCTTCTGCATGTATTCGATGGTCTTGTCCTTGTCCTTGCTTTCGTCGTAGAGCGCCCCCAACGCGAAGTGGACACGGTCGCTCCGCGGATCCAGCTCGACCACCGTGTGCATGGCCTTGATGGCATTGGGAAAATCCTTGGCCTGACGGTAGACCTCGGCCAGCAAGCGGAACAATTCCTTGCGCCGGCGGTCGTCCTTTTCAAGGGCGGCCCGGATCGCGGTCACGGCTTCCGGGAAGCGTTCCTGCTTTTCGTAAACCGAGGCGAGTTGTACCCGGGAGTCGACGAAATACTCGCTGTCCTCCGGGATCCGCTCGAAGTGACGCGCCGCCGCTTCCCGGTCTTCCAACCGGGCGTACGTCAGACCGGTAAAGAACCGCACACGGCCGTCGTCGGGCCGTTCGGCTAGGGCGAGGCTGAATTCGGTTACCGCATCCTCCAGGTTGCCCAGTTCATAGTGGACCAGCGCCATCTTCATCCGGGCCACGCCGGGCGCCGCTTCCCGCGAGCGCAGGCGATCAAACTCGGCACGCGCCTCGGCGAGGTCGCGCCGGCCCGAACGAAAGGCCTCCAGCCGGCGGCCGGCCCAGTCGTTCCGTGGGTCGACCTTGAGAAGCTTCTCGTAGGTCTCCAGCGCGGCGCTGCGCCGGCCGCGAAACTCGTGGACCAGCCCCAATTCCACAAGCACCGGCGCGGACCGGGGGTACAGCTTGAGCGCCGTGGCGTAGCTCTTCTCCGCGTCCACGAGTTCGCGGGACTCGGCGAGGATCCGCCCAAGGTAGTAGTGTCCCAGCGGCGATCCGGGATTGCGCCGGGTATACCGCTCCAGATGCTCGCGCGCCGGCCCGAACTGCCCCTGACCGAGTCGGATCGCGCCGAGATAGAGGAGCGTCTGGGCGTCGTCGGGGGCGATCTCCAGCACCTTCCGGTACTCGCGGATGCCCTCCGAGACCTTTCCCGTGGCGCCGTACAGCCCGGCCAGCAGGCGGCGGCTCTGCAGGTCCTCCCCATCGAGCCGCACGGCGGCCTCCGCCTCGACCACGGCGTTGTCGACCTCGCCAAGGCCGAGATAGGACTTGGCCAGACGCGCGCGCAGAAGAGCACTGGACGGATCGTGCCGCGCGGCTTCCTTGTAGTGCTCGTGGGCCGCCCCGGAATCGCCGTCAAGCAACTCTATCCGGGCGCTCAGGTAGCGGTACATGGCCTGGGCTTCCGGCGGAACCGCCACCGCCTCCTGTGTGGCCGAGTTGGCGGGCGATGACTCGGAGACCGGCTCCACCGGGCCACAACCGGGGAGAGAAAGTCCCAGGAGTACTAGAATGATTCCCCAGCCAAGACGCCGCATGATATTCTCAAAGTGTATTCTCAAAGCAAGAAAATGCCAAAGTCTAGCTATCACAGGCGCCGGGACCGGTCAACGACGAGCTCGGCGGAGGAGGTCGACGCGGCGGTAGGGGCGCTTCGAAGCGACAATCTTTCCGGCTCCCAGGCGATCACGCGGCGGGCGGCGGCGCTGGTCGAAACGTGGCTCGCCGGCGCTTCCTCCGGGCCGCGCGATCCGGGAACCCCCGACCAGGCACGGCGGGACGCCGAACTCAGGCTTCAGGATGTCGCGGGGGCACTCATCGGCGCGCACCCGGCCATGGCGCCGCTGTACAATCTCTTCGAATCCTTGCTGGAATGCCTGGACGAGGGCGCCCCCGCCGGC
>JAPOQB010000152.1 GCA_026710965.1 Deltaproteobacteria bacterium
CATCGTTCCGGCGAATCTGAGCGACATCACTTCGATGATCAGCGCCGCCACCACGGTCCTCGCCCACACCTCGAGGGGAGGCAACCAGACTCCGGGTCAGAACGCGTAGCACGGAGACGAGAGTCCGAGCGCCGTGCCGAGACCCTCTCTGGAAGACCCCAAGGTCGTCGCGCTGCTGGCGGGGTTGGTGCGTACGTTCCGGGCGGGGGACATCGAGATGCGTTTCGATGGAACGGAGCGCACGATCCTTGACCTGCTTTCCGGCGAGGGCCTGGTGGACCTCTCCAACGACGGCTTTCGCCTGACCGAAACCGGCGGGTCCTACGCGGTGTGTTCGCAGGTGCCGCCCGTGACGCCCAAGGGGATTCTGTTTCTGGAGCGCCTCCCCATCGACGAATTCGCGGACCGGCCGGGGCTGTTCCGTTTTCTCGGATGGCTGTGACAGCGTCCGCCCCGTTTGAAAGGAACACACCATGGATGGGCTTGCAGACAAGGTCTCGGCATTCGTCGCCGGCAGCGACTTCGACGGGCTGCCGCCGGAGGTGGTCGCTGCCGCGAAGGCGGCGTTCCTGGACTGCGTCGGGGTGGCGCTGGCGGGCTCCGAGGAGGAGAGTGCACGCATTTGCGGCGCGCTGGCGCAGCAGGAATCCCGGGCCGCCGAGGCCACGGCCATCGGCCAGGGTTTCCGGACCTCGGCAACCCTGGCGGCCTTGTGCAACGGCACCTCGGCCCATGCCCTGGACTACGACCACAGCTATCTCATGGGGCAGCCCACCGCCGGCCTGATCCCGGCGGTACTGACCATGGGCGAAGCGTCGGGAGCGAGCGGCAGGGATGTGCTCGCGGCGTATGTCGCGGGCTTCGAGGTGGTGTCGCGGCTGGCGCACTCCATGCCGCAGCTCTCCACTCACGGCCACTGGCACGCGACATCGAGCTTCGGAACGGTGGGCGCGGCGGCCTGCTGTGCCAGGCTCGCGGGTCTGGACGCCGGCGCCACACGCCATGCTCTTGGCATCGCGGCATCCATGGCGTCGGGAATGGTGTGGAACTTCGCCACCATGACCAAGCCGCTGCACTCCGGCCTGGCTGCACAGAACGGCGTGCTGGCGGCGCGCCTGGCCGCGCAGGGGTTCACCTCCAGTCCGGCGACCCTGGAGGAAGGGAAGGGAGTGTTCGACTGCTTCGGCCGCGGGCTCGAGTGCGACGCGAGCCCGTTCGAGACCCTCGGACGCGCCTTCGACCTCACCGGCATGGGCGTCAGCATCAAGCCGTATCCCTGCGGCGGCCTGACCCATGCGGCGGTGGATGCGGTGCTGGAACTGCGTGAGGAGGGCCTTCGGCCGGAACAGGTGGATTCCATGCGGGTGGGCGTGACGTCCCAGGTCTTCGACCGGATCATGAACGCGCTGCCGGCCAACGGCATCCAATCCAAGTTCAGCATGCCCTACATCCTGGCGAGGGCCCTCGCCGACGGGGCGCTGGTGCTGGATACCTTTACGGACGAGGCCGCGGCGGACCCCGCCATCCGGCGCGTCGCGGGAAGCATCGTCATGGAGCTGGACGACGGCCTCGTGGAAACCGCCGACGGCGCCCGTCCCGCCGATGTCACGGTCCGTCTCAAGGATGGCGGCGAGTTGCGCCGGCGGGTGGACCACTCGCGGGGCAGGCCCGAAAGGCCCCTGACCGCGGCGGAGCTGCGGGACAAGTTCGATACCTGCGCGAGCAGGGCGCTGGACCCTGAGCAGGTCGCGCAAGTCGCCGACCTCATCGACGGCCTGGAGGGCCTGGAGAGTATCAGCGGGCTTTGCGAGCTACTCGGCGGGCCGAAGTGACGCACCCGTGGATCAGTGACGTCCGACCCGAAAGAATTTCTCAGTTTATAACCGACAAACCGGTGGCTTCGAGCGCCGTGACCACCATGGCTTCCCGGTCCAGCATGGCCTGGATGTCGGGAACCACCTCGCTCTTCCAGTAATCGCTCTCCGCGATGGTCTTGGCGAAGGCGTCTTTCTGCTCCGCGCTGTCGAAGCGGCGCAGCCAGACGTAGGTGTCGTCGTCGTCCCGGCCGGTGAAGCTTCCGGAGACCACCACGCCATTGGACGCGTGGAATGGGATGATCTTCTCTTCCATGGTCTTGACCCAGGCGTCGCGCTTGCCCGGCTTGGTCTTGTACTGACGCAACTCGAAAAACATGAGCTTCTCCCTTGATGGTGTTTTCTGTCGGGGTGGGTGAACGACCTTACTTGCCGTCGCCGGACCCGTTCTCTTCCTCGGATTCGGGAACCCAGCCCTCGCCGAATTCTTCGGCTTCCTGGATGCCTTCCGTCCGCCACTCGTCGATCAGTTGCTGGACGGGTATCTTGCGCCGCATGAGGCCCTTCATGAGGTTCTTGTACATGGGCGCCACCCCGGTCTGGGCGTTGATCGGGCAGACCGTGAGGCAAACCTTGCAGCCTTCGTATTGCTCGAAGAAAGGACGGCAGGTGGGCGTGTCCACGTGCCAGCGCAAGGTGCCGAACACCTCCTGCTTTTTGGGAATGATGGACTCGCCGGGGCAGAAGTTCGTGCACGCGTTGCAGCGCAGGCAGAAGTCGTCGAAGCCGAAATTGGCCGGTTGCGCCTCGGGGATCAACGGCATCTCGGTGGTCACCGCGCCCAGCCGCACGCTGGGGCCGAACTTCTTGGTGATGAGGGAGCCGTGGCGCCCCAGCTCGCCGAGGCCGGCCTTCCAGGCCACCGGAATGAAGAGCAGGTCGCCTTCGTTGGCATAGCCGCGCGCGTGGTAGCCGTAGGCGCGGATGTACTGCGCCAGACGGACGGTGACGTCGGACAGCAGGTAGTAGACCTTGTGCACCTCGGTCTGGGCCAGGGGGCCCAGCCGCTTCATCTCCTCGAAGCTCATGTGAATGGCGAAGGAGATGGCCACCTTGTGCCCCTCGGGAGGCTTGGTGCCGCGCACGTAGTCGAACTCGTCGATGGGCGCTATCCCGACGATATCGGCGCCCATGTCCAGCGCCGCCTTCTTCATGGTGCGGGTCACCCCGGCCCAGTCCTCGGTCTCCAGGCGGTCGGGGTTTACCGGGCCGTCGTGCAGGTTGCGCCGGTCGTGGTCCTCCCGCATGAACATGTACCTGCGGGTGAGCGGATGACGCTGGGCCTTTCTGGTCTGCCCCACCTTCTTGTCCTGGAAGGGCCACTGCTTGACGGGCTGCTCCCGGCGCTCCGTGAATATGATGCCGCTGGG